>JBDHHV010000047.1:0-20841 GCA_039589195.1 Gemmatimonadota bacterium
ATCGACCGTCACCACGCGAAAGCGTTCGAGGAGATTCGGGTAGGCCTCGGGGGGCTGATCGGAGTTGATGAGGATCGTTCCGCCACGCTCGAGCCCGCTGGTCACGTCCACGGCTCCGATCAGCGTCGGGTCGAGGACGATCAGATCGTCCGGCTCCGTAACCTCGCAGCGGAGCCGAACGGGCCGGTCGGCGAACCGAACGAACGCGGTGACAGGGGCGCCGCGTCGCTCGACACCGAACGCCGGAAACGACTGAACGCAGTGACCCTCACGAAAGAGAGCTTCGGCCAGGAGCTTGGAGGCTATGACCGCCCCCTGACCTCCACGACCGTGTACACGCAGCTCCTGCATGGCTGGCTCCACGACAGGTCCGCGAGGGGAGGCCCGGCGGAACCGCCGCCGGAGCGCTCTCGCGCCGCGAACACGCGAGCAGATTGGGCACAGGATCTGCACCCTGAGGGATCAAGAAGGGTGCCAGTTCCCCGCCTCGAGCAGGGGGCTGACCGGGGTTGAACTCCAGCGACTGGACCCCCCATGGATGCCCCACGTGCGGAACCACCGGATCGCGCGTCCATACCGGATGGATGGGAGGGCAAATGGCCTCCTTGCGCGGAAGCCCAAGCTGACGGCGTTCCCTGCGAGGAAGTTGACCGGGACTGTGAGGACTGCGACAAGGCGTACCCGGAGATCACCGAATCGGCGGGCACCTCCAAGCCCGATCCCTGACCGGAACGCTCGAGCTCACGGGTGCTCTCTCACGGGCCGCCAACCCGCCCCAAGCGGGCGGCAGGGGCCATGTCGGCCGGGTCAGCGTGTCACCTCGTGGGGCAAGAAGTCCCGCCCTCAAACCTGCCTACCACAAGGATCCGCATCATGAAACCTCTGAAGCAGGCGGCCGAAGACTTCCTTTCGGTCGACCGCATCGCCGTCGCGGGAGTGTCCCGCTCCTCGACCGAGGCCGCGAATGGCATCTACCGAAAGCTTCGCGCGGAGGGTTATCACGTCATCCCCATCAACCCGAACGCGGAAGAAGTCGAGGGGGATGCGTGCTTCGCGGACCTCGCCGCCGTGCCCGATCCGGTGCAGGGCGTGGTGGTGGCAACGCACCCGTCCGCCACGCCCGATGTCGTTCGCCAGTGCGCCGAGCTAGGGATTCGGAGGGTGTGGATGCACCGCTCCTTCGGCGAAGGAAGCGTGTCGGAGGAGGGCGTCCGGCTCTGCCACGAGCACGGCATCGAGGTGATCCCCGGCGCTTGCCCGCTCATGTTCTGCCGCGGCGCGGATGTGGGCCATCGATGCATACGATGGGTGCTCGGAGTCACGGGGAAGTTGCCCGGTCCGGAGGACGGCTTGCGCAGTCAGGGTAGCCAGCGCCACCGGTCTCGAAGGATGAGATAGGGGCCCAGCACGGTGACGGGCGCGAGCAGACCACCGAGCCCGCTCGGACTCCCCGATCTCCACGTCGTGATCACGAGCGTGCCGACGACGAAAGAGATGATCAGCCCGACGATCTTCTGGGATCGATATACGCTCGGCTGAGTCCGCATCTGGACGACCGTCGCCCCGACTCCGATGCACACGAGGCTGCCGAACAAGAACTGCTGGAGCTGCGGAAACCCCGGTAAACGGTTCGGATCAGCGAAGAGACCGAAGATGATCGAGGTTGCCAACGGCACGCTCAGGGCGAGGGACAGGGCTTTCCAAAACCCGGTGCGGATCGGACGCTGTTCACTCGTGTCACTCATGGACGCGCTCGACCGCGTAAGGGTGCGTACATCTCGATCCGCCGAGAGGAGTGCATCAAGATAGACTTCTGGGAGGATCCGGAGCAGGTAGAACGGTTCGCGGACCGCGAACCGGATCGGAGGCTCGTCGAGCTTCTCGGGGACTATGCGGTGCCCTCAAGGACGCGCGTGCTCGACCTGGGGTGCGCGGGGGGCAGGAACACGCTTCTCCTCGCCGCCGCCGGCTTCGACGTGTACGCGCTGGACTCGTCGCACGCGATGATCGCGCGGACCCGGACCCGAGTGGCCGAGATCATCGATCCTGACGAGGCCCGGCGTCGAATCACGGTCGGACCGATGGACGACCTGGACTTCGCGAGCGGGTTCTTCGACCTGATCCTGGCCCTTGGCGTGTATCACAATGCCCATTCACCCGAGGAGTGGAACCAGGCGCTGGCGGAGACATCCCGCGTTCTGAAGCCGCGTGGACTCGTGCTCGTCGCCAACTTCGCCAAACGAATCCGCCCGGAGGGGGCCCAACTCCGGCCCGTCCCCGATTTGCCGCACGTATACGAAGGGTTACCCTCAGGCCGCGTGTACCTCATCGATGCCATGGGGCTGGACACGGCGATGGCCACATACGGGTTGGACCCGGAGCGACCCACCCGGACCGTGGAGGTGGTGAAGAACGGGGGCCTGCGCGTGACCGTCAACGGCCTCTACCGAAAGAGAGACGCGGACACCAGCGATGCGAGACCGACGCCGTAATGAGACCGGCGGCGTAGTGAGACCGACAGTGACGACTCACCACACGACACGTGCCATCCTCATCGATCGTCTCGGGCCACCCGAGGTCCTGGTCGAGCGTGAGGTGCCGCTGCCCGATCCGGGCCCCGGAGAGGTCCACCTCGAGGTCGAGGCGACCGGGATCAATTTCGCCGACCTGATGATGCGGACCGGGTTGTACGGTACGGTCCCGCCGCGCCCGTTCAGCCCCGGGTTCGAGGTGGCCGGGGTCGTCGCGCGCGTCGGCCCGAGCGTTGAAGGTTGGAGCGAGGGGGATCGCGCGGTCGCGTTGCTGCGCCACGGCGGCTATGCCCGTGACGTCGTGCTCCGCGAGCGACAGCTGTTCCCGTATCCGAGCAGTCTCACTCCGGTCGAGGCAGCCGCCGTTCCCGTCAACTTCCTTACCGCCTGGGTGTGTCTGTTCGAGACCGGGCACGCACGCCCCGGCGATACGGCGCTCATCCTGGGGGCGGGAGGGGGCGTCGGCACCGCGGCGGTGCAGCTGGGCGTTCAACGTGGCCTCAGGGTGATCGGAACGGCGGGTGATGCGCGTAAGCGGGCCTTCGTCACGGATGAGCTGGGTGCCGATGCCTGCTTCGACTCCCGCGGGGACTGGGAGCAGGGCGTGCGAACCGTTGTCGGCGAACGAGGGATCGACATCGCGCTCGATCCGGTGGGCGGCCCCGCGACCGCGGCTTGTCGCAGGCAGCTGGCCCCGCTCGGACGTCTCGTGTTCTATGGTCTCAGCAATGCCCTGCCACGACGAAAACGCAGCTGGCTGCGGGCGATCAGGGCGTTCGTCGGCACACGGCGCTTTCACCCCGCTTCGCTTGCGGAGCCCAACGTGGGGATCTTCGGCGTCCACCTCCTCCACCTCGGCAGGAAGGAAGATCTGCTCGGCCCGGTACTCGAGCAGATCTACAGGGGCATCACGGCGGGAGAGTGGCGGCCGATCGTGGACCGTGTGTTCCCGCTCGATCAGGCGGGCGCCACGGAGGCCCACTCGCACATGCACGCGCGTGGCAACCTCGGGAAAGTGCTGCTAGCACCATAACCCGCACCCAACGGTGACCGGTGCTTCCGGTCGCACCCGAGGGACCGCGCCGAGCGGTGTCGCGATCGCCGCCGTGATCGCGGTGAGCCACGGGGCGATCGACGCGTACGCGGCCTTCCTGCACCCGCTGCTCCCCCGGATCATGGACAAGCTGGGGCTATCGATCACCCTGGCCGCGGCGCTCTCGATGAGCCTGTTCATCGCCGTCTCGGTGCTCCAGCCCCCACTGGGCTATCTGGCCGACCGCTACGGCCGCCGGCCCTACACCGTCGCGGGTCCGGTCCTGGCCGGGGTGTTCTTCTCGTTGATCGGGATCGCCCCGACCTTCGGCGTTCTGGTGGCGTTCCTCGTTCTGGGTGGGCTCGGCGCGTCCACCTTCCACCCGCCCGCTGCCTCCCTGGCCGCACGAGCGGGCGAGGGACGTGGCAGCGGCATCCGCTTTTCCATCTTCTCGTTCGGTGGCGCAGCGGGGTTCGCGATCGGCCCGCTGGCAGCCGTTTGGCTGGTGGCCCAGCGCGGATTCGAAGGGTTGTGGGTGGCGATGGTGCCCGGCGTCCTGCTCGGGCTCGCGTTGTGGAGAACGCTCCCGGACGAAAGGGAGAGGCGCGCGGGCCCGCCGCCGCCACACCCGATCCAGGTTCTCCGGGCGCTGAAGGGTCCGCTGGGGCTCCTGTTCGGGATCAGCGCGGCGGGCGCCTTCGTCCAGCGCGTGTTCCTGACGTTGACGCCCATCATCGGCGCGCAAGCCGGGCGTACCGAGGCCACGGGAGCCGTCGTCTTGAGCGTATACCTGGGCGCTCAGGCGTTGGGGACGCTGGCCGGCGGCGCGCTGGCCGACCGCGTGGACCGGCGGCGCCTGCTGCTCGCGGCGACGGCCGTGGGAGTGCCGCTGCACATCTTGGCGGTGACCGCGGCACCGGCCGGACCGCTCGCGCTGGCAGCCGCGATCGGTGCCGGATTCCTCAACATGGGGATGCTCCCCGCCGTCGTGGTCATGGCGCAGGAGATCATGCCGGAGGGAACGGCGGTGAGCTCCGGCATCGTGATGGGTCTCGCGTGGGTGCCGGGCTCGCTCGGAGTGCTGGGGGCCGGAGCGCTCGCCGATCAAATCGGTCCCGTCGGTGCTGCCGCGTGGTCGATGCCGCTGTTGCTGGTCGGGACGCTCCTGGCGCTACACCCTGCGCTCAAGAAGTACAGTCACGCGGCACACGGCTGAGAACCGGCCGGGCACCGCGCGGCGGATGTAATCGCCGCCGCCGCCGCCCGCCCCGCGGATCGGGCGCTGACGCCGGCGAGTCCGCGAATCAGGTGCTGACGCCGGCCAGCCGTTCCAGGACCATGTCCCCCATCCTGTCGGTGGGAATCCCGCTGCGGGCGTCCGCCGATGGCACGTCGCCGCTCGTGAGCAGATTCGCGATCGCGGTCTCCACTCGCCGCGCGGCCGTCCTCTCGCCCAAATAATCGAGCATCATCGCCACGGCGGAGATCGCTCCGAGCGGACAGGCCACGTTCTTTCCCGCGTATTTGGGCGCCGAACCGTGGATCGGCTCGAACATGGACGTCCGCCCCGGGTGGATGTTGCCCGAGGCCGCGATCCCCATCCCGCCCTGGAGCATGGCGCCCAGGTCGGTGATGATGTCGCCGAACATGTTCGTCGTGACGATCACGTCGAACCATTCCGGGTTCTTCACCATCCACATGCAACACGCGTCGACGTAGGCGTGGTCCGTGTCCACGTCGGGGTATTCGCTCGCCACGTGGGCGAACACCCGGGTCCAGACGTCATGCGGGCGGACGGCGTTCGCCTTATCCACCAGTGTGACGAGCGGCCGTTGACCATCATCGCGAGCGGCCGCCCGCTGCCGGGCGAGCTCGAACGCATACCGGCTGGCGCGCTCGCACCCCTTCCACGTGTAGATCCCGTTCACCAGCGCGATCTCGTCCGGCGTGTCCTTCCGAAGGTGACCGCCGACCTGCGAGTACAGCCCCTCCGTATTCTCTCGCACGACCACGAAGTCGATGTCGTCCGGCCCCTTCCCCTTGAGCGGGCACAGGTGATCGGAGTACAGCTTGATGGGTCTCAGGTTGATGAACAGATCGAGCCCGAACCGGAGCCCGAGGATCACCGAGCGCTCGACCAATCCCGGCTCCACGTCCGGGTGGCCGATGGCCCCCAGCAACACCGCGTCCAGCGTCCCCCATTCTTCGATCACCTCGTCGGCGACCAGCTCGCCGGTCGTCAGGTAGTGCTCGCTGCTGTAGGGGTAGTCGACGAGCTCGTAGCGCACGTCCTCGAGCGCCGCGACCTCCTTGAGCACCTTCAGCCCCTCCGCGGTCACTTCCGGACCGATACCGTCGCCGCCCAGCACACCGATCTTGTATGAAGTCATGGTCTCTCTCTCCTCGTCTGTACAGGACAGTCTCGACGGGGAAGTACGCGCGGGGCAATAGGCGAAACTGACCGAGCCGAGAGTGGCACCGCGCGCACCCTCTTCCGGTTTGCAGGTGATGTGTTCGCGTGGTCGTGGGAGGTGGGTGGCCGGCGGGGTGGCGCTGACCGCGACCCCGCCGGCCGGTCCGATCTCAGGGTCGGGTCGGCTCGACCTCGATGACGCTTCCGAACTGCGCCAGCTGATCGGCGATCACCGCCTTGTCTCCGGTCACCACGAGCAGCATGTCGTCGCTCCGGAGATAGTCCGCCGCGATTCTCTGCACCTCCTGCGGGGTGACGGAGTAGATCCGACTCACGTATCCGGTGAGGAACTCGTCCGGAAGACCGTGCAGGTTCAGGAAGGAGAGCTGTGAGACGATCCCCTGCCGGCTCGAGTTCTGGAGCACGAAGATCCCCGCCATGTAGTTCTGGATTCCACCCAGCTCGTCGTCCGTGGGGGCCTCGGTCTGCAGCCGGTCGATCTCCATGAAGATCTCTTCCAGAGCCGGACCCGTGACATCGGTCGTGACATCGGCGACCTGCACCCAATACGCGTCCCGGTAGCGGGTCGAGATCTGGCTGGAGGGCGAGTACGTGTAGCCCTTGTCCTCCCGTATGTTCCGGGTGATGCGTGAGCCGAACGAGCCGCCCAGGAGGGTGTTGGCGACCTGGGCCGATACGTAGTCCGCATCGGAAGGATCGACGACGGGAAGGCCGAGGTAGATCGTCGACTGTGGCGCGCCGGGACGGTCGATGAGCACGATCTCACGCTTGCTGCGGGGCCTGGCCGGCTTCTCGACGGCCGGCGTTCCCGTCTCCCAATCGCCAAACGCCTCACGAACCGCGTCCTCGACCGCCTCGGCGTCGAACCGGCCGCTCACGAACAGATGCGAGCGTCCCGCACCATAGTTCGTGGCCCAGAAGCTCCGGACCTGCTCGATCGTGTAGCTCTCGATCATGGCCTGGGTGGGGTAAATGCGGCCGTATGCGTGATCGCCGTACATCCGCCGCCGAAACTCGGCCAGCGCGACGGACCGTGGGCGCTGGAGCTGGACGCTTACCTGCCGGACCCGGTCGGTCTTGATCCTTTCCAGCTCCGACTCCGGAAACGCGGGGTTCCGCGCCACATCGGCCGCCAGCCGCACCAGATCGGGACCGAACTCGGAGAGGACGTCGCCACTGATCGTGGTCTGATCGAGACCCACGCCGATGTTGAGCTCGCCGCCCATGGAGGCCGCCTCCCGCGCCAGATCCTCGGCGCTCCGGGTGGCTGTGCCCTCCTGCATCATGTCGCCCGTGATGTCTGCCAGCCACACCTCGTCCGACGCTTCGTCGATGTTCCCAGTCCGGATGCTCAGCCGCATGTACACTTTGGGCGTGGCCCCGTATGGGACCAGCGTAACCTGGAGTCCGTTGTCCAGCGAGAACGTGTCTCCCTGGGGGAGGTTGAAGTCTCGTGGTGCGCCACCCGGCGGCGGAGTTTGCTGCGCCATGCCGGGCCCGGCGAGGCCGACCGCGACCAGTAGAATCAGGGATCCGCGCGAGATCCGTCCGCGCAACGCCTTCGCGCTCATTGGTCACCTCCCATCGCCGCTTCGACCGCTCCGGGATCGACGAACAAGAGCGTCCGGTTGCCGGCCCGCAGGTACTCCTCCGCCGTGCGCTGGATAAGCTCCGGCGTGACTGCGGCGAACTGTTCCTCCAATTGATTGATCCGCCCCGGGTCGTCATCGAAAAGCGCGAACGATGCGAGCAGGTCCGCTCGGCCAAAGCCGAAGAAGCCATCGACCGCATCGTACAGTTGTGAGCGGATCTTGACCTTCGCCCGCTCCAGGGTCTCGAGATCGATCGGCTCCGTCCGGGCCCGGTCGATGACCGCATCGGTCACGGCCAGGATCTGGTCTGCCGTCTTGTCCGGGTCGTGGATGAGCGACACGGTCCACAGCATCGGACCGTCGTAGTTGAACATGCTACCGAGCAGGTTGATCCCGCCGCTGACCCCGCCGGTAAGTCCCTCCCGCTGAACCAGGGCCTGGTGCAGCCAGGAATCGTCACCCTGGAGGAGCACCTGATCGAGGATCCCCATCGCCCAGTACTCGGGCGAGTTCCGCTCGGGCATGTGATAGCCGAGCGCCAGAGCGGGGCGATTGGCGAGTGGGTCTTGCTTGGTGTGGCGCTTCTCCTCCTCCTGTCGCGGTTCCGAGATATCGGGCATCTCGATGGGCGGACCGGAAGGGATGTCGCCGAAATACTCCTCCACCCACTCCATCGCACGCTCGACATCGAAGTCGCCCACGATCGCGAGCGCCGCGTTGTTGGGGGCGTAATACTGGTCGAAGAAAGACTGCACATCTTCCAGCGTGGCGGCGTCCAGGTCTTCCAGCTCGCCGTAGAAGTTGTGCGCGTTGTACCAATTCTCGTTCGCCACCTGCGGGAGATCCAGCCACGGGAAGCCGCCGAACGGCTGGTTGAGCACGTTGACGCGCACCTCGTTCTTCACCACGCCCTGCTGGTTGGTGAGGTTGTCCTGTGTGATGGCCAGCCCGCGCATGCGGTCGGCCTCGGCCCACAGAATCGTCTCCAGCTTGTGAGCCGGGACGATCTGGAAGTAGTTGGTGAAGTCGAATCGGGTAGATCCGTTCAGCACGCCCCCGTTCTCCTGGATGAGCTGCACGAACTCCATCTTCCCGAGGTTCTCGGACCCCTGGAACATCATGTGCTCGAACAGGTGGGCGAAGCCCGTCCGGTCACGGGGCTCGATCCGGAAGCCGATGTGATAGTAGACCGCCACCGCGACCGTCGGGGCGGTGGGATCGGGTGAGAGGACGACCCGGAGGCCGTTGTCCAGCTTTTCGTACTCGATGGGGACCCGAAACCCTCCGGTTCCCCCTGCTCCCCCCCCGGCGATGTCGTCGCCCGCACAGGCCAGCAGCCCGGGGACGAGAAACGCCGCAACGAGGGTGAGCCGTCCGGCTCTATGCCTCATCGTACTTCTCCTTGCCACGGGATCATCTGTGACGGCGGTCGTCACCGCCGCTGCACGGAAATCTATGTCGTGTAGACGCCGCCGGCCGCATCGCTGTGATTCGTGCGCGAGGACGCACGTATGGCTCATTGGCAGTCTCCGCGGAAGATCGTGGCAACCGTCCCTTTTGACGCTCGAATTGTCGGGACCGTTGTCAGTCGCCGCGCGGTCGCACGTGGAGGTGCATGATCTTGCTCGAGCGAGTGATGAGCGGTGCGCTCCGCTCGACCCGGACATCCACCGCCATCCTCAGGTGTCGCTCCATCATGCGGTGCACCGGAGATCCGATCCCGAGACCGGAGACGAGCGCCTCGAGAACCTCGCCATCGGGGACCGGTCCCACCCGGGGGTGGACCCGGAGTACGAGCACCGAGTCGCCACGCCTGGACTCCTCCTCGACCAACTGGTAGTCGGTGGGGCTCCCGCCGAAACGTCCCGGCAACGTCTCCTCCAGCAGCCGGGTGATCTCGGCGTCGTCGAACGTCACACCGCCCGCGGTCAGCTTCTCGAAGCTGCGGACGTGACTGATACGAGGCTGCCAGCCGAGACCCTCGAGCGGGCACCCACACGATCCGGCGTCGACCACCGCCTGGTCGCCCATGGAGAAGTTGATCATACAGAACGGTGCAGCGGGGTGGAGGGCCGTCAACAGCACCGCGCTCCCGGGCAAGCCGGCCCCCGGACCGCCCACTCCGGCCTGGATGATGGCGTGGAGGTCACGAACCAGGTGCATGTGGTCCGCGACATCGGGGTTACGGCACGCGTAGCCGATGGGACCCGCCTCGATGGTCCCGTACCGCGGCAGCGGTTCGATCCCGGCCGAGCGAATCGTAGCCACCCGCGCCTCGGTGATGGGTTCTCCCGCGAGGGTCGAGTGGGATCCCGACAGATCGATCCCCGCTTCACGCGCCGCCGTCGCGAGGCGGACGACCGAGCTGGAGAACGAGAACCAATGAGGCTCGGCGCCCGCGTCCAGAACCGAGCGCGCCCAACGAGCCAGCGGAAGCGGGTCCTCCGGACTCGCGAGCACGGGCCTCGGCACGCGGACCCCGGCCAGCGCTCCCCCCCAGCGGAGTGCCCGATCGCTCCACCGAAACACCGGATCCAGTCCGTCCGACGGGTGCACCTGGGTGAACCAGGCGACCGGTCGCTCACCGAAGCTGGAGTATTTGAGCAGACGGAAGCGCGAGCCGGCCCCGGGCGTCTCCCAGGTGGCCTTCGTCCACCCACTGCCTCCATGCGCGTCCAAGTAGAGGGCGCACGCGACGGCGCACGCACGGATATACGCGAGGTCCATCAGGAACGGGGCGGCGCGGCTTCGGCTCCCTCCGCTCCTGGCGGCGACGTGGAACGCGGCGATCGGGTTCCGGAGCGAGCCGGGCTCGACCTCGAGTCGTAGAGAGCCGCGCACCAGCGGCACCCGCCCCTTGAACTCGTCGCTCGTCATGTACACCCCCGCCTCGAACAGGCGCTGGAGCGCCTCCTCGAGACCCTGACGAGCACGAGCTCGCGCAGGTCCTGGAAAGGCACGCCCGCGTGCTCGAAGAGCTTGGACAGCACACTCGTCGGCCGAGCGAAGACGGCCCGCTCGACGAAGTGGAGGAACCGATGCTCCCGCTCTCTCAGGCGGGCGGCCTGGATCGCGCGGGCCTCGTCCAGTGTGAAGCGGCGTCGCATGAACGCCGGAACGCGAGCCAGGAAGCGGGCGCCGATAAGCAGCCCGCGTGGGCTTCCGAGCGGGGTCCGGTCGAGCGGAGTCCCTTCCACGCCGGGCTACGCCGCCGCGGCGCCCGAGTGTCGCAGGCAGAGATTGAGGCCTTACCGGATCGAGCGCGCTGCGCCGGAACGGAGCGGGCCGACGACCGCGTTTCTTCAGCGGTCGCCTCTCGCGGCTTGCTCGGACAGATCGTTCGCGAGCCGGTCTACACGGTTCCGGCTTCGCTTCGCGATCTGCGTCCACACGGCGCGCCCTGCCCCGAAACCGGCCGCCGCTCCCGCGCCGATGATTGCCACGAGCGCTAATCCGGCGATACCGATGGAGCCTGCGACGCCCATCCCCAGCACCGCTCCCCACGCGGTGGGGATGCCGTGCAACATCGGACGCAGCCGGTCTTCGTATCGCTCGTGGACGGTGATCGTCGTGTCGGTCGAGGTAGCGATCGAGACCTGAGTCGTCAGGAACCGGTCGGCAGACGTCCAGCGGACCGTTTCGAGCGCTTCGGTAACCGTTCCTGGCTTCCCCACCGCGTCCTCGACGTGCCGGACCAGCTCGCCGAGCTCCTCACGCGACAGCTCTGCCGGCACCGCTCGGATCGCCTTTTGGGATGGTGATAGCCCGGCCAACGAAGTGCCCGTGGCCAGGCCCCGGGATTGAAGTTCCCCGACCGCGCGCGCCAGCGATTCCGGTCTGATCCCGACCTCGGCCGCCACATCCTCCAGGTCGCGAAGCGTGAGCCCCCGAGCCTCGGCCGGTACCCCGCTGCGCGCTTCGATCTCGGCGGCGCGCTGAAGGACGAGCGACACTTCCTGTTCGGAGAATCGGTGCTCGGTCTCCATATCCTCTCGTTAGCCTCCTGGCGGGAAAGCCGGCCGCAATCTGACCGGAGAAGACCGCGAACATTGCGGCAGGACGCCGGCGGCATCCCGACGCGAAGACCGACGGCCCCGGGCGAGGTCGCGCATCGGGGAAAGCTACGCGCGCCTACCCTGCCACCCAACCCTCACTCTCCTGCTTGACTTCGTGTCCGAACGAAGGCTTAGTGGGCTCTCGCGCGGCGACGATGCGCGAACTGGCTTCGCGTGAACGGTGCGCCACTGCTCCACGAGCTTGAAAGGGTCGGTCACTCGATGAGATACAGGCTGCTGGGCCGAAGCGGGTTGCGGGTGTCCGAGCTCGCCCTCGGGACGATGACTTTCGGGACCGAGTGGGGGTTCGGGGTCGGGGTGGAAGAAAGCCGGCGGATGTTCGACGCGTTCGCCGATGCGGGGGGGAATTTCCTCGACACGGCAAACGTGTACACCGAGGGAACCAGCGAGAAGTACCTGGGAGAGTTCATCGCCGCCGACCGGGACCATTGGGTGGTGGCGACGAAGTACTCGATGTCCACGCGCTCGAACGATCCGGCGTTCAGCGGGAATCACCGCAAGAACATGGTGCAGTCGGTGGAGGCGAGCCTGCGACGCCTGAACACCGACCACATCGACCTTTATTGGGTGCACGCGTGGGACCAGCTGACCCCGATCGAAGAAGTCATGCGTGGTCTCGATGACCTCGTGCGTCAGGGGAAGGTCGTGTACGTCGGGGTCTCGGACACGCCCGCCTGGGAGGTGTCTCGGGCGAACATGCTGGCCGATCTGAGGGGGTGGGCGCCGTTCGTGGCACTCCAGATCCGTTACAGCCTGATCGACCGCACGGCCGAGCGGGATCTGCTCCCCATGGCGCGCGCTCTCGACCTGGCGGTCACGCCGTGGAGCGTGATCGGCGCTGGCGTGCTGAGCGGGAAGTACAACCGCGATCTGAAACCGGAGGAGGGGCGGGCGAAGGAAGGGGCAGCGACGATTCCACGCAACCTGGAGATCGCGTCGGAAGTGATCGCCGTCGCGGACGACCTCGGGTGCACGCCCACCCAGGTTGCGATCTCGTGGGCGCGGCAAGGGCGGGGCGTGATCATCCCCCTGGTCGGTGCTCGCAACCTGGTGCAACTGGAGGAAAACCTCGGCGCGGTGAACGTGATCCTCGGCGACGACCACCTGGCCCGCCTCGACGCGGTCAGCGCGATCGAGCCCGGCTTCCCGCACGATTTCATTGGCCGCAGCGCCGGGGCACTCGACTACCTGTACGGCGGGACCCTCGATCAGGTGAATGTACATCGGGGGGAGCTCGCATAGCGGCGGTCCGGCTGGCGCCGCTGCGCGCCCACACTCCCGGTCAGCGCTCCCGCTGGGCCCGCGCCGGGCGCGGGCGACCGGCCCGCGCATCTTCCGATAAACCTTCCGCGCCCTTCCGGCCACCAACTACGTGGATATGGAAAGCGCGACCGATCGTGCCTCCGAGCACGACGCCATGGAAACGGATCTGCTGGTAGAACGGGCAAAGCGACGCGACCACGTCGCCTTTGAAGCGCTCTACCGTGCGCACTATCGGCGGGTGTACGCGCTGACGCTGCGCATGACGTGCGACGTCTCCCGCGCCGAAGAGCTGACGCAGGAGGTGTTCGTCCGCGCCTGGGAGGCGCTGCCCGGTTTTCGCGCCGACAGCAAGCTCGGGACATGGCTCCACACGGTGGCGGTCCGGACCTGTCTGAACGAGAGCCGGGCGACGCGGCGGCGAGAGACCCGGTTTCGGAGTTCGCCCGACATCGACAGCTACACGGTCGCCGCGAAACGGGCCATGCCCGATACGAACCTGGACCTGGAGAGGGCGCTGGCCGGGCTGCCCCCTCGCGCACGCGAGGTAGCCGTCCTGTTCGATATCTACGGCTATCGGCACGAGGAGATCGCCGGGATGCTCGGCATCGCCGAGGGGACATCCAAGGCGCAGCTGCACAAGGCGCGCCGTTTGATGCGGGAAGCGCTGGACGGATGACAGGGCGGCGGATGAGGGGACTCGATCAATGACAGGGGATTCGAGATGACGGACATGGACGACGATCGCGAGCTGTCAGGACAGCTCGGGCGGCTCCCCAGGGAAGCGGAGCCCGAACATGACCTGTGGCCCGGCGTGGTCGCTCGGCTGCGAGGCGATCCGAGCCTGGGCTTCCGGTCGCGCCCCCGTCCGTGGTTGCCCTTCGTTCAGGTTGCGGCGGCTGCGGTGCTGTTCGCGGCCGGGCTGGGCAGCGGGCTGGCGATCGGGACGGCGCGGGCGGGCGGAGCAGCGGGGGTGGAATCGGTGAGCACCGCGATGGAGCTGGCCGCAGCGGTCCAGCGGACGGGAACCGAATACGTGGCGGCGCTGGCGGCGTTCTCCGCGATCGTGGACTCGCTGTCCGTGGAAGCACGGGTGCAGGGGCGCGACGCGGCGCTGGCGGCTCTGTACGGGGCGGCGCAGGAGGTGGCGCTGTTGGGGGTCGCTTCACGAGAGCAGATAGAGCGGTCGGTCGGGTCGGAGGATCCGGCGGAGCTCCCAACGGTGAGGTTCTGATGCAAGAGATACGGAACGGCGATGCGTGGAGGCATGCGCTCGCGATCCTGGTGGCCTTCCTGGCGGCAGCGCTCGCGGCGCCAGCCAACGCACGAGCTCAGGAGTGCTCACACGGGCACCCGCCCTTCGCCTCTCTGGGAATCGGCGAGTTCCTGTGTGTGGGTGGTTCCTGCTCGATCAACGCGGCGGGTGGCGATCCCTATCTCCACAGCTTCTCCACCGAGCCCCGGGTACGCGACGTGGACCCGGAAGGACCGGCCGCCGGGGTGTTGCGGGAGGACGACGTGATCGTGTCGGTGGATGGAGTGCTCATCACCACCGCGGAGGGGGGACGACGCCTGGGAAGCCTGAAGCCGGGCGAGCCCGTACGCCTGACCGTGCGGCGTCAGGGGCGGGAAGTGGAGGTGGGCCTGACTCCGGAGAGGAGCTGCGATCTGCCCGCGCTCGAGGTGTCCCTGGAACCTCGCTATCGGGTCGCGTATACCGCGCCCCGTAGCCGGTTTCTCGCGGACAGTGCCCCCGGGTTCGGTGCGAACCTGGTGTATACCCCCCGCCTCTCGCTCGCGCTCCCGCTCGCGCTCAGGGGTGAGTTCAGCCGCCCCGGCGATTCCACATCCAGGCTCGTCTACAGTTACGGCAAGTTCATCCAGGACAAGGCGCTGTTCTCGCAGCTGCTCGATGGCCGCCGACCGGGGGAGAGACCATCGGTCGAGCTGGGGTTCGAGCTGACGTGTGGGGAATGCGGGTGGCAGCGGGTCGGATCGACCTGGTCGTTCCGCACGCAGGAGTTTCCGGTGGTTCGATCCGTCGAGCGAGACGGCCCCGCCGACGAGGCGGGGCTGGGCATCGGTGACGTGATCCTCACGGTAGGGGGCGGGGCGATCACGTCGGAAGAGGCGGGTCAACTCCTCGGCGCCCTCGAGGCGGGAGAGCCGGTGGCGTTGGAGGTCAGACGGGGAGACACGATTGTCACCGTGCGGTTGACGCCACGCGCCGCTGGGGAGCACCGGCAGCGCATGTAGCGACGGGGCGGCAATCGGGTACCCGATCCGCTAGCTTTCGCCGGGACTGACGCAAGGCATCCCGGCGCGGAGGAGCCGCGTCGGTGTGCCCTGTCCATGCACGGCCCGCGGAGCCCCCATGCCCGATTCGCACCGCCGGTGTCCCGGTGTCCTCCTCCTCGTCCTCCTGGGGCTCATCGCTTGTCCGCCGGCGACCGACGACCATGCGGGGATGGGGGGGGAGGAGCCCGGACAGGCCGTGCCGACCCGTTCGCTCCTCCTGATGCCGGATGACCCGGCCTGGCATGAGGCCGCGCCCGACTCGTTCCACGTCGCGTTCGAGACAAGCCAGGGCCGCTTCGTGATCCACGCTCGTCGAAGCTGGGCGCTGGTGGGGGCAGACCGGTTCTACAACCTCGTTCGGCATGGCTACTATGACGATTCGCGCTTCTACCGCGTGGTCGAAGGGTTCATCGCACAATTCGGCCTGGCCGGCGACCCCGCCGCAACGGCGGTCTGGTTGCAGCGGACGATCGCGGACGACCCGGTCCGGGAGAGCAATCTCAGGGGTCGAATCGCGTACGCGATGACCGGGCCCGACACGCGCGCGACCCAGGTCTACATCAACCTCATCGACAACGTGCGGCTGGACTCGGCAGGGTTCGCCCCCTTTGGGGAGGTGGTGGACGGCATGGAGGTCGTGGACCGCCTGCATGCCGGTTACGGTGAGGACGCCGGCGGCGGCGTGCGGGCCGGGAACCAGGGCCGCATCATCGCGGAAGGGAACGCCCATCTCGACCGGGATTTTCCGCTCCTCGACCGAATCATCTCGGCGCGCATCCTCCGCTAGCGCCCGCCGGAAATCGGCCCACCTGCACGGCGGCACTCGACGCGTGCGCCCCCGCGCACCAGACTCCATCCTGCGAATACCGACGGCGGCCTCTCAGGGAGCCCGCCGCACGCACACCATCAATGAGGAAAAAGCCGATGCGTCCTCGCCGGATCCGTCTTCCGCGCCCACATGCCGCCGCCTTGGCCACGAGCCTCATGATGCTCGGACCCGCCGGGGTGCATGGCCAGGGAGCCGGCGATCGGGCACCGCTGGGGTTCACGGAGGCTTCCGCAACCCGCCAGGTGGAGCTGGAGACTCGTCTGGACGCGTACATGGATGCCGGCAACCTGCGGGAGTGGATGAGGCGAATGACGCGGGTGCCGTTCTTCACCGGCTCGCCCGGGAATCGCGACAACGCGCTATGGGTGGCCGAGCAGTTCCGCTCGTGGGGGTACGAGGTGGAGATCGAGGAGTACCAGGTCCTGTTTCCCACCCCACTCGTGCGCGAGCTGGAGCTCCTCGCCCCTGAACGCTACACGGCGCGTCTGGAAGAGCCGGTTCTGGACGTCGACGCCACGTCGGGGGTCGATGGGCGCCTCCCCAGCTACAACGCCTACTCGGCGGACGGCGACGTCACGGGTGAGCTCGTGTACGTGAACTACGGCATCCCCGGCGACTACGAAGAGCTCGAGCGCCGCGGGATCGACGTGCGCGGCAAGATCGTGATCGCTCGCTACGGGGGGTCCTGGCGAGGGATCAAGCCAAAGGTGGCCGCCGAGCATGGGGCGATCGCCACGATCCTGTATTCGGATCCGCGCGACGACGGATACTTCCAGGGTGATGTGTACCCCGAGGGGCCGTACCGGATGGAGCACGGCGTGCAGCGCGGCTCGGTGTCCGACATGCCGCTCTATCCCGGCGACCCCCTGACGCCGGGCGTAGGGGCTACGGCCGACGCGGAACGGATGACGCCCGAGGAATCCCCAACGGTGATGAAGATCCCTGTGCTCCCGATCTCCTACGCGGACGCGCTGCCACTCATGCGGGCACTGGAGGGCCCCGTGGCGCCCTCCGCCTGGCGGGGTGCGCTCCCGATCACCTACCACGTCGGTCCCGGTCCCGCTCGCGTTCGGCTCCACCTGGAGTTCGACTGGAGCCTCGCTCCCGCGTACGACGTGATCGCCCGGCTCGAGGGCGAGGAGTACCCGGATGAGTGGGTCATCCGCGGCAACCACCGCGATGGCTGGGCGATGGGTGCGGCGGACCCGATCAGCGGTCACGTGGCGATGATGGAGGAGGCTCGTGCTATCGGGGCGCTCGCGCATTCCGGCTCTCGACCCAGACGCACGATCATCTACGCCTCGTGGGACGCCGAGGAACCGGGGCTGCTCGGGTCCACCGAATGGGCCGAGCACCACGCGGACGAGCTGCGCGCGAAAGCCGCCGTCTACATCAACACGGACGGGAGCGGTCGCGGCTTCCTCGGGATGGGTGGATCGCACACCCTCCAGACGTTCATGAACCAGATCGCCAGGGCCGTACCGGATCCGCAAACGGGCGTTTCGGTGTGGGAGCGCTCCCACGCGCGCATGGCGGTGAGTGGAACACGGCAGCCTGACGACGCCAGCGACATCAGGCTTTCACCACTCGGGTCCGGCTCCGACTACACGCCGTTTCTCCAACACCTGGGGATCGCTTCCCTGAACCTCGGCTTCGGGGGGGAGAACGGTGGTGGCTCGTACCACTCGCAGTTCGACTCGTTCGATCACTACACGCGTTTCGGCGATCCGGGCTTCCAGTACGGGGTCGCGCTGGCCATGACCACGGGTCGGGCGACGCTCAGGCTCGCGAACGCCGATGTGCTCCCGCTCACCTTCGTCCCGTTCGTAGAGGCTGTGACGACCTACGCGGGTGAGGTGATGGAGCTGCTCGAGCAGAAACGGGAGGAGACCGAACGAGAGAACGGGCTGATCGAGATGCACGCGTACACATTGACTGCGGACCCGACGGAGACCTACGTGCCACCGGAGCCCGAGGAAGCCGTGCCCTACCTCGGATTCGCGCCCGTACAGAACGCTCTCGCGAGTCTCGATGAGAGCGCGAAGGCGTACGACGAGGCCCTGAGGGAGACGCTCGAAGCGGCGGCCGCCGACCCGCGGCTGGCTGGACGCCTCGACCGAGTCCTGCCCCAGCTCAACGAGCGGTTAACCCGGACCGAGCGCTTGATGACCCGGGCCGAGGGCCTTCCCCGCCGTCCCTGGTTTCAGCACCACATCTACGCCCCGGGCTTCTATACCGGCTACGGAGTGAAGACCCTACCGGGAATCCGCGAGGCGATCGAGCAGCGCGAGTGGGGCGAGGCCACCCGGCAGATCGAGCGTTTGGGCGAGACGCTCCGTGCGCTTGCTGACGGGATTCGCCAGGCAGAGGGGTTGTTGACAGGCACGCGGTTCCCCGTGCGGACCAGCGGCGGCAGTTGACTGCCCGGCGGTCGGCCGTGGCGTCCCGGCTTTATCCGGGGCTGTTCATCCTCGTGCTGGCGAGCTGCGAGGACGGGGACTCCTCCGCAAGCGGTTCGTCCGACGACGGCCCGGTCGTGCGGGACAGCGCGGGGACAACAATCGTCGAGAGCGCGAGGCCTCAGTGGACACCGGCCAACGCATGGAGGGTCGGCACGGGGACTCTGCTCGACATCGGCGCAGCGGATGGGCCCGCCGAATACCAGTTCGACGGCATAGAGGGCACCCTGAGACTCGACGACGGCGGGCTGGTGGTGGCCGATGCCGGCTCCGGCGAGCTGCGGTTCTACAGTCCCGCTGGGACCTTTCTGAAGAGAGCGGGAGGTCGCGGCGCCGGGCCGGGGGAGTTCCAGCGTATCACCGCCCTCGGCCGGGGGTCGGCCGACTCGCTGTGGGTATACGATTTCGGCGCTCGCCGCTTCACGATCCTGACGTCGGACGGCGAGGCCGCGCGGACCGTTCGCGTTCCCGACGCATCGGCCAACGTGGGCGCCGTGGGTCGGACTCCGGACGGATCCTTCGTCCTTCAGGAGTACTGGTCCTCGCGCCCCCACGACGGGTCACCGGCGTCGGATCTCATTCGGGCGGACGCTGCGATCGCCACGATGTCCTCCGCCGGTGATGCCATGGACACTCTGGGCGTCTTCCCGGGACGGGAGGTCGTGCTCCGGAGCGAGGATGGCCGGGCCGTGATGAGCAGCCCGCTGTTCGCGCATTCGACGAGCGCGGCGCTGATCTCGGGCTCGGTATTCATCGGGGATCAGAACCGATTCGAGATCGGCGAGTACGCTCCGAGCGGGCAACTGTTGCGCATCCTGCGCATTCCGTCGGTCTCGCTGGACCTGACGGAAGATGATGTCGAGCGGGCGCTCGCGGACGAGCTGGCAGCCCGACCGGAAGGCGAACGCGCGATGTGGCGATCGCATCTCGAGGGGATGGCGGTTCCCGCGACCCGTCCCGCGTATTCGCGCCTGTTGGGCGACCCGGAGGGCAACATCTGGGTGGGGGCGTACGCGCGGGACCCTGGGGATGTGACGTCTTGGACCGTGTTCGATGCGAGCGGCGCATGGCTCGGAACCGTGGAAATGCCCGACCGGTTCCGGGCCCTGGAGATCGGGTCGAGCTGGGTGCTCGGCACGTGGCGAGATGATCTGGATGTGGAGCACGTGCGTCTTTACGAGCTTCACAAGCCGGAACCGTGAAGTCGCTGATCCGGGGCTCGCTGGTCGCGACGCTCGCGCTGGCTGCCCTCTTCATCGGCTACAAGATCGCGGGGCGCTCTCCGTTCGGTGCCGGTGCCGCCCTGGTTGTCGCGATCCTCGGGCTCGGGGCCCTCTTTTCCCTCCTGTCTCTTCGACTCTACGACCGAGGCCGGACCGAGTTGATCACGAACGCATGGCTCGCCCTCCTGTTCACGGCGGGCACGTATCTGATCCTGGACGTCGCGCTCGGCTTCTATCTGATCGAATCCCCATCACAGCTTCCCGATCGAATCGTGCACCACAGACCCCGCCCGAATCGCGCGTCGCTGGCAAACCGGCCCGAGTTCCGATACACGAGACGCGTCAACAACCTCGGGTTGAGAGGCCGGGACGTCTCGCCCGTGAAGGACAGCGCCACGTACCGCATCGTGATGCTCGGCGACTCGTTCACGGGCGGGCGTGGGGTGAGGGATGAAGAGACCTTCTCGGCGCTCCTGGAACGATCCCTGAACGAAGCTGCTGCGGCCGGGGCGGGTCGCACGGTCGAGGTCGTCAACGCCGGCGTGAACAGCTATTCGCCCATCCTGTCTTTCCTGCAGCTCGCTCGGCAGCTTCCGCCTCTCGATCCGGATCTCGTCGTGCTCAACTTCGACATGAGCGATCTGGTGCAGGAGGCGCTCTACCGCGCGAGCGCCGCCTACGGCGCGGATGGCGAGCCGCTGGGGGTCGACGGATCAGTCGCCTTCGAGGGGCCCTTCACCTCCAGGGTACGACGCTTCATCCGGCGGCACCTCTACTTCACGCGTCTGATCGTCATTCGGTTGGAGCCGCCGACCACCGGCCCCGAGCCGGGGACCCTCGAGTACTGGATCAGCAGGGCGGACCCGGCCCTCCTGCAACACACGCTGGCGTCGGACACGGTGGACCGTACCGGTCAGTGGGAGGGCGTGCTCGACAGCATCCTGCGGATCAAGGCCTACTGCGATGAGGGTGGGAGCGGCTTCCTGTTGACGACCTACCCCTGGGGTCACCAGGTAGGCGAAGAGGAGTGGGCTCGGGGGAGGGAGGCCTTCCTGCCCGAGGAGCTCACGCTCTCGGACACGAGCGTCCGGACGCTCGAGGACTTC
>JBDHHV010000048.1:0-55627 GCA_039589195.1 Gemmatimonadota bacterium
AAATCCCGCCCCTGCCATTTCCCACCCATATACGGCCGACGGACCCATCGGAATCAACGCTCCCTAGCCAGCCTGGCCATCCGCGGCATGGGCGCGCCACGTGGTACATAACACCACACGAATCAGGCGGTTATGTATAATGATATCAAGTGCAGTATAACACTCTGTCTACCACGACGAGGTAAACAGAGAGACTTTTTCGCGATGCGACGGTATTCTTACCCGTCATGACAGACCCCCTGACCCGACCTGGCCGTCAGCCGGCTCGAACCGCGGCAGCCTCGACACCGGGGACCGCCACTCGCACCGATGCGTCAGGCGCAGGTCCGTCCCGGCCCGGGCTCACTCGGGCGCTGGTCCGGTTCTCGGGGGAGCTGGCGATCAAGTCCCGGCGCACGCGGGCGCGCTTTCAGAATCGTCTTCTCAAGAACCTCCGCGACGCCTTCGCCAGCGAGGGGGTCGATGCGCACATCGATGTGGGCTGGAGCCGGTTCTACGTCGAGTCGCCGAACGCGGATCTTCTCGAACCATTGCGCCGTACGTTCGGGGTGAGCAGCTGCTCGCTGCTCGTCGGAGAATGCGACGCGAATCTGCCCGACATCGTCGAGCAGGGCGCCTCCACGTTCGGGGAGAGGGTGAAGGGTCGGACGTACGCCGTCCGGGCCCGACGCGCGGGCAAGCACTCGTTTCACTCCGACGACATTCACCGCGAGCTGGGAGCGGCCCTGAATCCTGGGGCCACCGTGGACCTCGACGATCCCGATGTGACGGTTCACGTAGAGGTCCGTGATGATCGGGCCTATTTTTACGAAGACCGGGTCGCGGGTGCCGCCGGCCTGCCGCTCGGTGTGCAGGGACGCGCGGTGGCGCTCATTTCGGGGGGGTTCGACTCACCCGTTGCCGCGTGGATGGCGCTCCGGCGCGGCATCTCGCTCGACTACGTGTTCTGCAATCTCGGCGGGGCCGCCTACAAGCGGATGGTCATCGAGGTCAGCAAGGTGCTCGCTGACCGTTGGAGCTACGGGACGTATCCGCGTCTGCATGTGCTGGAGTTCGGGCCGGTGGTGGCGGCGATGCGTGAACGGGCGAAGCCCGCATACCTGCAGGTGGTCCTCAAGCGGCTCATGTATCGTGCCGCATCGGAGATCGCGGTCCGGAGGGGAGCCGAGGCGATCCTGACCGGTGAGTCCGTGGGGCAGGTCTCTTCGCAGACGCTGGTGAACCTGCGGGCGATCGAGGACGCCTCCGACCGGCCGATCCTCCGACCCTTGCTCGGATTTCACAAAGAGGAGATCCTCATTCGGGCTCGCGAGATCGGCACGTACGACCTTTCGGCGCATGTCCGGGAGTATTGCGCCGTCGCGCCAGACCGGCCGGTGACGGCGGCGAGTCCAGAGGCCGCGCGCGCACAAGAAGAGGCGGTCGGGCACGCCGAGCTCATCGACGCGATCGCCGGCAGGGAGGTGTTGAAGCTTCGGTCGCTGCGGACATCGGAGATCGTGGGCCCCAACCTGTACCTGTCGAAGATTCCCCCCGGGGCGCGTGTCATCGATACTCGGCAGCTTCGGGCGTTCGAGGGATGGCATTGGCCGGGTGCCGAACGCCGCGAGTTCGACGATCTGGAGCGGCAATACTCGGCGTTGGATCGTGAGGCGACCTACGTTCTCGTCTGCGCGGAAGGGGTGCGGACCGCGTTCCTCGCCGAGCGGATGCAACAGGATGGCTTCGAGGCCTACAGCTTCATGGGAGGGGCGCCACGGTTGCGAAAGCTGGCGCGGGGTTCGGCCCGCGCGAAACCCAAGACACCGGATACGGACTAGCGTGAACGTACGAGCCGACGTGTCCGACTCCACATCTCGATCCGAGACCCTCGACCGGGTTCGCCAACGAGAGCTCCCGCAACACGTCGCCGTCATCATGGATGGAAACGGCCGCTGGGCGGCGGACCGAGGCTTGCCCCGCTGGGAGGGACACCGGGCAGGGATGAACGCGGTTCGAGAGGTCATCCAAGGTGCCGCGGAGGCCGGGATCCCGCACCTTACCCTCTACGCCTTCTCGCAGGAGAACTGGCAGCGGCCCGAGAGTGAGGTGTCCGCCCTCATGTCTCTTCTCGAGGAGTATGTAGAGCGCGAGAAGGGAGAGCTCGTAGACGCCGGTATCAGGGTCAGCGTATTCGGGGACCTGGACCGCCTGTCTCCCGCGGCGCTCGCTGCGATCGGGGACCTGGAGCGCGCGACGACCGGCGGCGGTGAGCTCTTCGTCCATCTCGCGATCAGCTATGGATCGCGGGCGGAGATCGTCCGCGCGTGCCGGGCTCTGGCGCGTAGCTGCGTGCAGGGCTCGCTGACTCCGGACGAGCTCAGTGAGGATGACATCGCGGGCGCGCTTCTCACCGGTGAGTGGCCGGACCCGGACTTGCTGATCCGCACGTCGGGAGAGTGGAGGATATCGAACTTCCTCCTTTGGCAGCTCGCGTATGCGGAGATCTATGTGACACCTGTCCTGTGGCCGGATTTCCACCGCGAGCACCTGTTCGAGGCGTTGATCGACTATCAGGGTCGGCAGCGCCGCTTCGGGAAGGTCGGCGCGTGACGGCTCGGGGGTTCTCTCCGAAAGCGCACGCAACTTCAGGCGGTCGTTCGTGAACCGCGACCTTCGCACTCGCTTTGCCGTCGCAGGGGTCGGCGTGCCCCTGTGCGCGCTGGTCGTCTTCGTGGGCGGACCCGTATTCGCCGTCGGTCTCGGAGCGGTCGCCGCAGTGGGTTTCTGGGAATACGCCACCATGCTCCGCCCGACCGGTGCGCGCGTCTTCGTCACGCTCGGGTGCGCGGGTACGCTATTCTTTCCGGTGGTCGTCCTGTACGGGGGCTTCCAGGGCGGGGGCCTGTACGGCGGAGCGCTCTTGCTCGCGTTCAGCGCGTTCGGCGTCGCGCGGGTGCCCCTCGAGGAACGTCCGATCCTCGCATCCGCCATGACCTCTTTCGGCGCCCTCTACCTCGGAGGGCTGATCAGTTTCGGGATCCCGATCCGTGAGGGCTGGATGGTTGCGCCACCGGTCGCGCCGCAACCGACGGAGCAGTTGGCCCGCACGCTATTCTTCTTCTTCCCGGTCGCGATCACGTGGCTGGCGGACACGGCCGCCTTCTTTGGCGGCCGCACCTTCGGATCTCACCCGCTGGCGCCTCGCATAAGCCCGAACAAGACGATCGAGGGAGCCGTCTCGGCCCTGATTGCGGCGCCTATCGTCGCGCTTATCTACTCACGGTGGGTTTTGCCAGGGGGCTGGGAGTTGGGGTTGGTTCCCTCTGTCGTGTTCGGGCTGGCGGTAGCAGCCATGGCAATCATAGGGGATCTCGTCGAGTCGGCGCTCAAGCGCGAGTGCGCCGTGAAGGATTCCTCGAGCCTGCTGCCGGGGCACGGCGGTCTCCTGGATCGCCTGGACTCCCTGCTCTGGGCCCTCCCCGCAGGCTACTTCATGATGGTGATCTTCAAGTGATCTGCGGCCCGCAGGGAGTGCCGCGTCGCGGAGGGCGCGGGTGAGTCGGCTCGGCGTAGCCATCCTCGGTGCGACCGGTTCGATCGGGCGGTCCGCGCTTCGAGTCCTCGAGCGCCATTCGGACCGGTTCCGCCTCGTCGCGCTCAGCGCGCATCGGAATGCACCCGAGCTGGATCGTCTGGCCGCGGAGCTGGAGCCGGAGTTGGCGGTTCTGAGCGATGGTCCCGAGCCGGGGTTCGTGCCGAGCTGGCGAGGGGAGTGGCGGTACGGAGAGAGGGCGCTCATGGAGTCGGTTGAACTGCCCTCCGTGGATATCGTCTTGAACGCCCTGGTGGGTGTTGCCGGGCTTGGTCCCACGCTCCGCACGCTGGAGGCGGGCAAGCGGTTGGCGCTCGCCAACAAGGAGTCACTCGTCGCCGGCGGTGAGCTCGTGCTGCAAGCCCAGTCACGCGGGGGTGGCGAGATTCTTCCCGTGGACAGCGAGCACAGTGCGATCCACCAGTGCCTGGGCGGTCGTCCGAGTCGCGAGATCCGACGCCTGATCCTCACGGCGTCGGGGGGACCGTTTCGAGAGCTATCACTCGAAGCGTTGGCGGATGTGACGCCGGCCGACGCGCTGGCACACCCGACCTGGGACATGGGGGCGAAGATCACGATCGACTCGGCGACGCTCGCCAACAAAGCGCTCGAGGTGATCGAGGGGCACTTTCTGTTCGGCATTCCGTTCGAGCACATCTCGGTAGTGGTGCACCCCACCTCGATCATCCATTCCATGGTCGAGTTTCGCGACGGGTCGACGATCGCCCAGTTGGGCCACCCGACGATGGAGGTCCCGATACTGTATGCGCTCGCCTACCCGGTGCGCCCCGAAGATGGACAGGCCGAATTCGACCCGATCGCCGCCGGCCCGCTCTCTTTCGAGCCCGTCCGCGAAGACGCGTTCCCGATGTTCAGGCTCGGCGTGGACGCGGGTCGCGCGGGTGGCGTGATGCCCGTCGTCTTCAATGCCGTGAACGAAGTGGCGGTCGCGGCGTTCCTGGAAGAGAGAGTGGGCTTCACCGAGCTGCCCGACCTCGTGCGGCACACCATGGGGTGCTTCGACCCCGAGCCGGTCCGAGCGGTCGATCAGGTCTGGGCGGTCGATCGGGCCGCTCGCGAGATCGCTCGAAAGGCGATAGCCGCGGGCGGATCAGGAACCTCGAGGACCGGCGCGGGTGAGACTTCAAGACCAATGCATGCACAGACACGGCGAGAGGTATAGGTGCTATTCACGATAGGCGTGACGATCCTGGTGCTCGGAGTGCTGATCTTCGTGCACGAGCTGGGACACTTCATGGCTGCGAAGGCCGTCGGTATCGAGGTCCCGCGGTTCTCGATCGGACTCGGCCCCAAGATGTTCGGGTTCCGTCGGGGGGAGACGGAATACGTGCTCTCGTGGCTGCCGCTGGGCGGTTACGTGAAGATGGCCGGGATGGCCGACGAGGAAGTCACGTCGAAGCTCGAGGGAGGTCTGGAGAAGCGCGCCCCCTCGTCACGGGACTTCGAGGCCAAGCCCGTGTGGGCCCGGACGCTGGTGATTCTGGCAGGGGTCATTATGAATTGGCTCTTCGCCATCGGTGCGTTCACGGCGCTCGCGGTCGAGACCGGCGTCCTGGAGCCTCTGGTGGGGGAGGTGACCGAGGGGTCGCCAGCCGAGGCGGCCGGACTCCAGCCCGGCGACCTCATCCGAGCCATCGACGGCACGGCCGTCGGGGAGCCCACCCACGTTACGCTCCTCATCCAGCGCAAGCCGGGGGAGCCGGTCGATATCCTGGTGGAACGTGACGGCGAAATGGTCAGACTCCGCGCTACGCCCGAGCCGGTGGAGCAATACAGCGAGATCGCTCGCGAAAGCCTGACCGTGGGCCGGATCGGGATCACGGTCGGAGCGGACTCCACACGCGCGGTCGGCCCCGTGGAGGCGCTCGGCCAGGGGTGGGGCCAGACCGTGTACTGGACGGGGACCGTCATCCGGTTTCTCAAGGATCTGGTTACGGGTCGCAGCTCCGTCCGCGAGCTCGGCGGACCGATCATGATCGGACAGATCTCCGGAGAAGCGGCCCGCGGTGGGATCTGGCCCCTCCTGGCGTTCATGGCCGTGATCAGCATCAACCTCGCGGTTCTCAACCTCTTGCCCATCCCGGTTCTGGACGGAGGGCACCTCGTGTTCCTGCTGATAGAGGGCGTACGGGGGAGAGCGCTCAGCCTTGATCAGCGGCTCCGATGGACGACGGCAGGAATGGTGGTGGTCGTCGGGCTGATGATCTGGGCCATCGGCAACGACTTGATGCGTCTGTTCCGGCTGTAGCGCGGGATCCGCCAGGCTTCTTCAGCAGCCTCCTAGGGGAACAACGAGAGCTGTGGGCCGGCCGTCCGTGCCCGCATCAGGGCCTCGACGTCGTATCGTACCGTAGGCTCGGTCTGCGACGCCGCGTCGAGCACACCGTCGTAGCCGACCTTCTCCAGATCCTCACGAACCCGATCCAATGCTCTCCCGGGATCGTTGCACTCGGCGCTCAAGTGAGCGAGAAGCACACCCGCCAGTTTCGGGTGCGCCAGCTCGCGAGCGAACTCCCCCGCGAGTCGGTTGGAGAGGTGCCCACGGCTGCCCCCGATCCGCTGCTTCACCGACCACGGGTATGGTCCTTCACGGAGCAGATGTTCGTCGTGGTTCGACTCCAGTATCACGAAGGCGCATTCCCGCAAGGCCTGCCGGACGAGGGTCGTCGGCCGTCCGAGGTCGGTGGCGACGCCAACCTTCAGCCGCGTGCGGACATCGGTCACCGTCACCGCGACGGGGTCCGCCGCGTCGTGGCAGGTCAGCACCGGCGATACCTCGAGCGAGCCGATTCGCAGCACGCGACCCGTACTCATCGGCTTGATCCTCTCCTCGCCGTTGAGGAGGGTCTTGCACGCCCGAGCCGTCCGTTCATTCAGATACAGGGGCCAACCCCAGCGGCGAGCTCCGACTCCCATACCGGCGGTATGATCGCGGTGCTCGTGCGTGACCACGACGCCGTCGACGGATCCCGGATCCACATCCAGCGTATCCAACCGCCGGGCCAGCTCCGCCCCGCTGAACCCCACATCCACCAGGACGCGCGTATCCTCGGTCTCGATCAGAAACGCGTTGCCCCTGCTACCACTTCCTAAAGATGCGACCGCGAGGCTCATCCGCACGCGGTCTCCCAAACCGCCGCGAGCCACGCGCGCGTTCGGTCATCCACCTCGACGCCCCTCCGTTCCATCACGAGAGCGGCGACGTCCTCGAACGCGTCCTTCCTGTAGACGCTCAACTCGGAACCGCTCCCCCAGCTGAAGGGCGGAGTCCACTTCGGAGGCATATCGGTACCGAACACGTTGCAGCCCGCACCGAGCACGGTGCCGGTACCGAGCATGAGCCCGATCCCCGTCTTCGCGTGGTCACCGATCAGGCAGCCGAGCTTGAGGAGCCCCGTGTCCACCTCGTGCCCCGGGGGGCCGAGCCGCACCGGCCCGTAGTTGTTCTTGAGATCGCTGTTCGTGGTCAGTGCGCCCAGGTTGACCCAACGACCGAGATACGCATGTCCCAGGAACCCGTCATGTGCTTTGTTCGAGTAGCCGAGCACGGTGGACTCCTCGATCTCACCGCGCAGGTAACAGACGGGGCCGGCGGATAGCGCCTCGATCGCTCCACCCAGAAGCCGGCAGTCGGGGCCGGCATACAGGGGTCCGCCCAGACGCGCGCCCGCCCGCACTTCCACGTTCGCGTCCAGCTCGATGGGCGCCGCGCGGGCGTCCAGGAGCACGCCCGGCTCGAGCCTGACCCCGGGACCCAGCCGCACCGGGTGATCCCCGAGTCGCTCGACCCCGTGGGGGAGCTCGGGCTCCGCGCCGCCGGCTGTGGAGTCGACTAGGTCGAGAGCGAGTCGTTCCACGTGGCGTGCGATGAAGTCCCACATGTGGCCCAGCACCCGCCCGGGGATCTCCTCGTCAGGCAGTCCCGGCAACGGGGTCGGCTCGGCAAGCCAACTCGCGTCGGGATTCTCATCCCCCGGCGGCAACCGGCACCCGACCGCGTGTCCGTCGGCCCACAGGTTCGAGCTCGATCCGGGCACCCGTGCGGAGAGCTCCGGGACGAACCGCGCGCTCAGGAAGACGCGGGTCCGGTCGGAGGGAATCTCATCGAGCGAGACGACCGGCGGAGCAGATCCTTCGTGGAAGGCACGCAGCCACGAGCGCGTCAGCAGGCCCGCGACCGGTGTGTCCGCGAAGCGCTCCAGACGCTCGCGCAGCAGCCAGCGTCCGAAGCGGAGCTCCGAGCCGGGACGCGATAGGGCGAATGGAACCCAGGCGTCGCTGATGCGGTCATCGAACACATATACGTCGACGTCCGACTCGGCCAACGTCGCGCTCATTCCTCTTCTTGCTTCAGAGCCGCCCGCAGCTCGTTGAGGCGCGGGGCGAGCTCGCGGGTGGTAACCAGCAACTCTCCGTGCGCCTCGACGACCACCAGCCCGCTGACGCCCAGAAGCGTGGCCCGAACGCGGTCTGTCCATACGATGTTGTCGGAGGCCTGCCCGAATCGCGCGAGCCCGATGGCGGTGTTTCCGGAGGCGTCCTGCTCGCGAGTACGCGCGACCGCGTTCCAGACCCCCACGTCGTCCCAGTCGAATCCGGCTTCGACTGTCGCGATCCGCTCCGCCCGCTCCATGACGGAGACATCCACGGAGATCGTCTCCACTCGTTCGAAGAACGCCGCTACGTCACCGCCCCTCATGTGAGGAAGCCCAACGGCGATCTCGGGCGAATGCTGCTCGACCGCCGTGAGGAAGTCCGCCGCTCGCCAGACGAAGATTCCGGTGTTCCACAGGTACTCGCCGGAGCGAACGTAGGCCTCGGCCGTCTGCTCGTCAGGCTTCTCCACGAACGCGTCGACACGGTAGACCCGCGGCGCCAGATCGCGACCCAGATGAACGTAGCCATAGCCGGTCTCCGCTCGGCTGGGGCGCACGCCGAGGCAGCAAAGGCGACCGCTCCGAGCGGTTCCGACGGCCAGAGCCGTGGCTTCCTGGAACGCTTCGAACGGCTCGATACGATGATCGGCGTGCATCGAGATGAGAGTCGCCCCTTCATCCAGCCCTAGCAGCTCGTGGCTGGCCCAGGTCAGTGCCGGGCCGGTCCCGCGGGCGCGAGGTTCGAACAGGAATTGATCTTCGGTCAGGTCCGGTAGCACACGGCGGGTCGAGTCGGCCAGAACCGCACCGGATACGATCCGGATCCGGTCTCGTCCGACGAGGGCCTCGGCACGCTCGACAGTCTCGACGAGCAGGGGAGTGTCGCTCGCGAGTGGCAGAAACTGCTTCGGGTGGTGGGGTGTCGAGGCCGGCCAGAACCTGGTGCCGCTGCCTCCAGCCAGGATGACCGCGTACGCGTCCAGCGAACCCGTCATCCCTGTTGCGTTCTGCTGGGCCGGAATGGCTCCATTGGGCGCCCGCTCGTCCTTGGTGGCCCCGCGTCCCTCACCGATGCGCGCGCTCGCAAGCTATCCCGGGGCACCGAGAGCGTCAAGCGGGGTAGTGTATGGAATTCAAAGCCATGTCAGTACTTAGCTTGCTTGCCACACCGGACCGGGGGCGACAGTTTTCTCACCGATGAGAACGATACGAATTGTAGCCCTGATTATGACGTCCGCGCTCGCCGCGTGCGACGATCCTTTCGAGGCCCTTTTGCTCGACGTGCCGGACTCGCCGGTCGAGATATCGCTCGTCGATTTCCTCACGGGGCCCCTGCAGCAGCCCTCTGCGTTCGACGTGATCTTCTCGCGAGCCGCGAGAGTCGATCAGACGAACCAATGGGACTTCCTGTACTTCGTCACCCCTGAGGGTACGCACCAGCTGGTCCCGTTCGGAGCACTGGCAGACAGCCTCACGGACTCGGGACTCCAGCAGGTCTCGGAGTCGTTCGAAGGGTTGGGCGAGGCGCCCGCGGAGGACTACACGATCGACGCGCCGGTTCCGATCTCGGAGGGTAATGTACTGGCCGTGCGTAGCCGGGCGGATCCCAATTCGTTCATCGTCTGCCGCCGGTACGCGAAGATCGAGATTCTCGAAATCGATGCGGCTGAGAACCGGCTCACCTTTCGCGCGCTGGCGAACCCGAACTGCGAGGACTTCGTCCTCATCCCCGGGCAGCACGGCACATTCTGACTCCGGCGGACCGCGCGGACGGTCCGTGATCACCCGCTTGTGGCCGCTCACTTCCGGCTGCCGATCAACAGAGAGAAAAATGCTCGACCTCCGAACCCTCCGCGCCGATCCAGAGGCCGCCCTGACCCGCCTCGGTCGACGGGGTGACCCCGAGATCCCGACTCTCGTGCAGGATGCGCTCCGGCACGACGAGGAGCGCCGGAGTCTCATCGCCGAGGTCGAGACCCTCAAGGCCGAGCGAAACGCGGCCTCCAAAGAGATCGGGGCGCGAAAGGGACGGGGGGAGGACGCGAGCGCGCAGATCGCCGACATGCAGGCTCTGGCGAAACGCATTCGCGAGCTCGACGGAAAGTTGGGAGAGGTCGAGGAATCGCTTCGGGGTGCGCTCGTCCAGATCCCCAATCTCCCCGATGAGCGCGTCCCACCAGGCGCGGAAGGGGAGGGTGAGACCCTCAAGGAGTGGGGAGATCCCTGCCCGGCGGGTGGCCTCGCCCATTGGGACATCGGATCGGCGCACGGGACGCCTCGCTCGGATGGAGGGCCACGCTACGGGTCCGGCGCATCTCCCGTGATGGACCTCGAGCGCGGCTCCAAGGTCGCGGGGTCGGGCTTCCCCCTCCTAGTCGACAAGGGGGCTCGCCTCAGTCGGGCCATCATTCAGTTCATGCTCGACCTCCACACGCGGGAGCACGGGTATGTCGAGATCGCCCCACCGCTCCTGGTGTCGCGCGCTTCTATGATGGCTACCGGTCACGTGCCGAAATTCGAGATGGATGCGTATCGCACGGAGCCCGACGACCTGTTCCTCGTCCCCACCGCGGAGGTGCCGCTCACCAACCTCCATCGCGATGAGATGCTGGCGGGAGAGGACCTGCCGCTCGCCTACGTCGCGCACACCGCCTGCTTCCGGCGCGAAGCGGGTGCCGCGGGGAAGGACACCCGGGGGCTCCTGCGGGTGCACCAGTTCGACAAGGTCGAGCTCGTTCGGCTTTGCCGCCCCGAGGACTCGGAGGAAGAGCTGGAGGTCCTCACCGGACACGCCGAACGCGTCCTGGAGCTGCTGGAAGTCCCGTACCGTCGGGTGCTGCTTCCCGGGGGCGACCTCGGGTTCGCGAATTCGATCACGTATGATCTCGAGATATGGTCGGCGGGGGTGGGGGAGTGGCTGGAGGTTTCGAGCTGCTCCTGCTACACGGACTACCAGGCCCGCAGCGGCAACATCCGTTTTCGACCCGCTCCCGGTGAGAGCCCGGAGTTCGTCCATACCCTCAACGGCTCGGCCCTGGCCCTGGCGCGTCTCCTTGTGGCGCTTCTCGAGAACGGGTACGCGCCCGGCGAAGGTGTGATCCTCCCCGAAGCCCTTCACTCCTATGCCGGGTTCGAGCGCATCGAGCCGCTCTCGTGAGACGCCGCTTTGGAGCCCTGCTGGTCGCGATCATCTTCGCGGCCGTCCTGCTCTCGTTCCTGGTCTTCACCCAACAGCAGGCCGCGGTCCTGCGGCGCGACGCGGAGGTGCTGACGGAACTGTACGCGCACACATTCAGGGCGACCATTACCCGAGACACCGAAGTGGAGCGCCAAGCATCGGCTCGGACCCAACTGACCGTGCTGGGCGAATTGCGCCGGCTTCAGATCCCCATCGTCACCCTCGGTCGACCGATCAATATGGCCTTCCTCCCGTTCGAAGTGCGCGACGGCGTCGCAGCCGATTCAGCCCGCCTACTCCAGTACATCCACGACCTGGATGAGGCGAAGCCGCCCCTCGCGTTCGAGGAAGAAGGTCTGACCGTACACTTCGGAGAGCCTCGCTTCCTCCGCCGTCTTCGCTGGATCCCCTGGCTCCAGGCCGCCGCTCTCCTCGCGGTCGTCGGAGGGGGCGCGTGGATGATCTTCACCTCGTTTCGCAGTGAGCGAGAGAGAATCTGGTCCGCGATGGCGCGCGAGTCTGCGCACCAGATGGGGACGCCGCTCAGCTCGCTCGTCGGGTGGCTGGAGGTCCTCGAAACGCATGTCCGACCGTCCCCGTCCGAGCCTGGCGAGCCCGATGTGATCGATGAGATGGCGGCAGACGTGCAGCGACTCCAGAAGGTCTCGCGTCGGTTCGAGCTCATCGGGCTCAAGCCCGACCTCGAGCCGGTCTCGGTAGGCCGCATCGTCGAACACCTCCGCCGGTATTTCTCCGCTCGCCTGCCAACGCTCGGGAGTGCCGTACGCTTCGAGATCGACATCCCTGCCGACGAGCCGGTAGTCCTCGGGAACCGGACCTTGCTCGAGTGGGCGTTCGAGAACCTGATCAAGAACTCCATAGACGCGATGGCCGGGCGGGACGGTGTGATCCGCATAGCGTATCTGGGCCCGAACGGGGTGCGATCGGTGTACCAGGTTCACGACACCGGGCCGGGTGTACCGGCGCACGTCCGCGACAAGCTGTTCGAGATCGGCGTCACCACGAAGGAGCGCGGATGGGGCGTCGGTCTGTCGCTCACACGCCGGATTATCGAGGACATGCACGACGGATCGATCCACCTCGAGAGCACGACGGAGGGCGCGAGCTTCCGCCTCGAGCTCCCCGTGTCGCGCGACGCAGCTTAGGAGGCTGCTGAGAGACCCTGGTGGGTCGCGCGCGGACCCACCTACGGCGGGTACCCCTCTCGCGCGGTTCAGGCAAGGAATGACGACGAGTCGTAGCCAAAGCTACGGCGAGGAGGAGAGACGATGGATCAACTGCGCGACCCCCCTGCGCCGTTCACACACAAGTAGGACGGTTACGGCGGGACAGCCCCGTCTCGGGCGTTGGGGCTCCTCGACGTAGCTATGGCTATGCCCTCGTCGCCCCGCCTTGGATCCGGGGCTGTCGCGTCCGTAACGCGACCCGCCAGGGTCTCTCAGCAGCCTCCTAGATGCAGATCAGACTCAATCCGGAACAGCGAACGGCGGTCGAGCACGGCGACGGCCCGCTCCTCGTGCTCGCGGGCGCGGGGTCCGGCAAGACACGCGTGCTGACCGCGCGGGTCGCTCGATTGATCGAGACCGGCGAGATCCCCCCGCACCGGATCCTGGCTGTGACGTTCACCAACAAAGCGGCCTCCGAGATGCGCGAGCGCATCGAGACTCTGACCGGCGGCAGGGCTCGAGGTTTGTGGATCGGCACGTTTCACTCGGTGGCGGCCCGCCTGCTCCGACGCGAGGCCGGCCATCCCGGCCGTGAGCGCACCTTCACGATCTACGACGAGGACGACTCCCTGCGCGGTATCAGGGAGGCCATGGAGACCTGCGGCCTGGACCCTCGTCGCTGGTCACCCCGCGCCCTGCGCAGCCGCATCTCATCGGCCAAGAATGCCCTGGTCGGCCCCTCGGATTATGCCGTCTCGGCCTACGATCTTCTCTCACGCGCCGTGGCCGATGTATACCCTGCGTACCAGAAGCTCCTCTCCCGGCGCAACGCATACGATTTCGATGATTTGTTGTTCGATTGCGTGCAGGTTCTCGAGCGTGTGGAGGAGGTACGCGAGAAGTACTCGGAGCAGTTCCTGCACGTGCTGGTAGACGAGTACCAGGACACCAACCACGCGCAATATCGCATGATCAAAGCCTTCGCGGGCCGACACGAGAACGTGTGCGTCGTCGGAGATGATGACCAGTCCATCTACGGATGGCGCGGTGCCGACCTCCGAAACATCCTGGACTTCGAGCGGGATTTCCCGGGGGCGCACGTCGTCAGATTGGAGCGGAACTATCGCTCCACCGCGTCGATTCTCCAGGTGGCCAACGCCGTGATCGCCTGCAACGTGGCTCGTAAGCCCAAGAGCCTGCGCACCGAGCGCGAGGCCGGCGAGCCGATTCTCGTTGCACGCACGCCGAACGAGCGGCGCGAAGCCAGTTGGGTCACAAGCCGAGTCCGCTCCCTGGAGGGCGTGTACGGATACGGTGATTGTGCCGTGTTGTACCGTACGAACGCGCAGTCGAGGGCTTTCGAGGAAGCGTTTCGCCGAGCCGGGTTGCCGTATCGGATCGTGGGCGGAGTCCCGTTCTACGAGCGGAGAGAGATCAAGGACGTGATTGCCTATCTGCGACTGGCCGTCAACCCCGATGATGATGCCGCCTTCACTCGGGCCGTCGGATGGCCGCGCCGCGGGGTCGGGGACGTGACACTGGACCGTCTCCGGGAAGAGGCGACCGGACGCGATGCGCCGCTGCTGAAAACTGCTGCATCAGCCGCTGAGATCGAAGGGATTCCGGCCGCCGCCAGGCGCTCTCTGGTCGATTTCGCCGAGCGCATGTCGCGGCTGCGAGAGGAACAGGGCGCGCTGAGCGCCAGGGTGGCGCTGGAGAGCTGCGTAAAGAGCTTCGGCCTCGCTACCGCTCTGGCCGAGGAGGAGGACGGCGCCGACCGTCTCGAGAACGTGAGCGAGTTGTTCGCGACCGCCTCGTCGTTCGACCGAGCCGAGGTAGAAGACGCGGTGGCGGAGGCGAGCGACCTCGAACTTTATCTGCAAACGGTCGCCCTCCGTTCCGAGATTGACGACGTGGAGTTCGACGGCAAGGCCATCACGCTCATGACCCTCCACAACGCGAAAGGATTGGAGTTCCCGGTGGTGTTTCTCGCCGGACTCGAGGAGGGGCTGTTCCCGCTCTCCCGGGCGCTTGACTCGGAGGGCGGACTCGAGGAGGAGCGGCGTCTCTTCTACGTGGGCGTAACACGAGCGATGGATCGTCTGCACCTGACGTACGCCGATCGTCGCTGGCGGGCGGGCACCGAGAGCCGTTCCTCGCCATCGAGCTTCCTGGACGAGTTACCCGATGATCCGATCGAGAGGCGGTTGACGGGCGGCGGCTCGGGACGGCGGCCGAAGTGGTCGACCGGCTCGACAAGCCCCGGCGGTGTCTCGGACGTCGGCTCGGTCACGAGCCCCTGGGCGGGGACCGGTGGCGGGCGCGGGTCCGCTTCGGGTGGGTACGACTGGCGCCGAAGCGTCCGGCGGGGGGCGGGCTCCGGCGCTCCGCATTCGACGGATTCCGACGAGTTGCAGTACGACTATTCGGACACGCAGGTGCCTCTCGAGCTAGAGCCGGGAGCACGGATCGTTCACCCTCGATTCGGTGAAGGCCGCGTGCTGACGGTGAGTGGGGCTGGGCGTGAAGCGAAGGCGGAGATCGAGTTCGAGGAAGTGGGGACGAAGAAGGTCGTCGTGGCCTATGCGGGTCTTCGCCCGGCCTGAGACCCGGGTCCGACTGACGTCCGGGTGCGCGGCGGCTAGGATCCGGTCTCAGCGTCGCGGCCGCGGCCGCCGATCGCGCGCCTCAGCCGCCCCGTCCCCGATTCCTTCCGACGCCCGCGCAAGCCACGCAGCAGGGAAGCGCTGCTCAGAAACGTCTCTTCCGCCTCTTCCTGGACCACCGCCAGAAGGGCCGTCACCTCGGCGACGCGTTCCTCGACGAGATCCAGCATGCGCCCGGTCGAATCGCTGACCCTGCGCACCGCTTTCCCGACCTCGTCGGCGTCTGTACGGAGCGTGGAGACGAGGTAGTTTGCATCCTCGCTGGCGCGCTCCACGTTGCGTAGCACGGGCTGGAGGCGTGTCTGAAGCTCGCGAACCGAAGTGGCCACGTGGCTTATCGGCTCACGAGTGCGGCGCAGAATCGAAATCGCGTACATCACACACACGAGGAGGGCCAGCGCGATCAGGATCCACAGGCCCACCCCGATAACGATCACAGTCTCGTACGTGCTCAAGCGGCCTCCAACGGCAAGTTGAAGTGGCTGCCCGAGCTCCACGCAAGAGCAAGCCTCATGCCGATTTCCAGTATAGGGCGGTGGATCCAGCCCCTCAACACTCGAGTTCGTCAGCGGCCTGCGGACGCGTTTGCTGCGCTCCCGGACCACTGTCTACTTTGACGCAAGAATCCAGCGAGGCGCCGTACCGATCGCGTCTCGAGGACGTAAATGAGAGATGATGAGCTACTATCGGATCCGCGGACCGGCCGAGCTTTCCGGAACCTTCCAGCCGGCGGGAAACAAGAACGCCGCCCTTCCGATCCTCGCGGGAACGCTGCTCACCACCGAGCCGGTGCGACTCCAGAATGTGCCGAACATCCAGGATGTGCGCACCCTCCTGGTTCTGCTCGAAAGCCTCGGGGCGGAGGTCGACTGGATCGGTCCGAACGAGCTCGAGATCTGTACGGGCCCCATCGAAGAACCCCGCCTCGATCCCGAGCTGGCCGGCCAGATCCGCGCCTCCGTCCTGCTCGCCGGTCCGATGCTGGCGCGGTTCGGGGCCATCGAGCTACCCACGCCCGGTGGAGACTTCATCGGGCGGCGACGCCTGGACACCCACTTCCTGGCGCTCCGCACCCTCGGTGCCGATTTGGAGATCGGAGGTGCGTATACGTTGCGCTCCCAGAGGCTCGAGGGTGCGGCAATCTTTCTCGATGAGCCCTCGGTCACAGGCACGGAGAACGCGATCATGGCGGCCGTGACCGCGTCGGGAGTGACCCGATTGCGCAACGCCGCGGCAGAGCCTCACGTGCAGGATCTTTGCCAGTTCCTCGTCACCCTGGGCGCACAGATCGAAGGGATCGGCACCCATCACCTGACCATCGAAGGTGTCGACTCGCTCTCGGGGGGATCCCACCGCATCGGTCCGGACCATATCGAGATCGGCAGCATCATCGGATTGGCTGCCTCGACGGGCTCGTCTCTCAGCATCACCGACGTCGATCTCGCGACGTTCGATCCCGTCCGGGTGGGGTTCCAGCGGCTAGGGGTGGAGTTCGAGTGGCGAGACGGGGTGCTGGAGGTGTTGGGGGGCGGAGCCCTGGAAGTACAGCCGGATGTCGGGAATCAGATCCCTAAGATCGACGACGGACCCTGGCCGGCCTTTCCAGCCGATCTGACCAGCATTGCCCTCGTCACGGCGACGCAGTGCCGCGGGACGGTCTTGATCCACGAGAAGATGTTCGAGTCCAGGATGTTCTTCGTGGACAAGGTTGTCGCCATGGGTGCGCGGATCGTTCTGTGCGATCCGCACCGTGCCGTCGTCGTCGGCCCTTCACCGCTCCACGGGGCACGTTTGGAGAGCCCAGATATTCGGGCCGGCATGGCACTCCTCATTGCCGCGCTGACGGCAGAGGGCGAAAGCCTGATCTACAACATCCGTCAGATCGAGCGTGGATATGAGCGGATCGACGGGCGACTTCGAGAGCTGGGGGCCGACATCGAACGCGTCTCGGCCGAGGACGACCCCGGAGAGCCAGGGTCGCGTAGTGGGACTTGACCCCGGGGCGACCACGCCCGAAGCCGCGGCGGGAAGTGGGGTCCAGCGGATGAGGGAGGTCCCCCGGAACGAGCTCTCCAAGGATTTGGCGCACGCGGAATGGGAGGCCCGCTTTCCACGTCTTTCGTGCGGGATCACTACCGCACTCGACGCGGACTACGGTCTCACTCGAGGAGACGCCGGGACCCGCCTGGAGGCGTACACGACGCTGGGTGCACGACTCGGCTTCGGCGTCGTAGCGGTAGGGCGACAGGTTCACGGCACCGATGTGCGGATGCTCGATCCGGGAGCGATCAGCGGTTTGCTGCTAGCGGGCTCCGTCGATGGAGTCGTGACGGCGCGCGCTGGGCTGCTGCTGGCAGCGACCGCCGCGGATTGCGTGCCGGTGTACCTTTACGATCCGATCTCCGGGACCCTCGGGCTGCTTCACGCGGGCTGGCGCGGTACCGCCGGCGGGGTCCTGGGTCAGGGGGTCCAAGCGCTGAGTGCTCTGGGGGCCGCTCGCGAGTCGATTCACCTGCATTTGGGGCCGGCCATCTGCGGCGCGTGCTACGAAGTGGACACGCCCGTTCTCCGTGCGCTCGGGCTCCGGGGTGACCGGGGCCATGTGGACCTGCGGGCCGTTCTCTCGGACCAGGCGAGGGGGGAGGGGATTGCGGAAAGCCACGTCAGCGTCTCGGTGTGGTGCACCCGCTGTAGCCAGGGCTTGTTGCACTCACACCGCGGGAACGGTTCGGCAGCGGGTCGAATGGCCGCGTATCTGGGGCGTAAAGTCCCCGGCGACGGGGGATCGGGCCCCGTTCGCTAGGGGGGGCGGCGGTTGCCCAAGACCCCTCTACATCGTATCTTGACGCCGGTGGCTAACAGGGACCCGGTGCCGGTCGATCGGGTCACATAATGTCTAACGAAGTGGGGAAGCTGTAACGGCCCCACTTTTTTGTTGTCGGTGGGTCGTGGAGAATACGCGACGCCGGGTAGAGCCAGGACAGAATCCGGTCGAGCCTCGAGAAGCTCTTGTCGAGCGCATCGTGGAGGAGTTGGGATTCGAACTGGTCACGTTCGAGCGGGCCGGAGGGCGGCGACGCCCGCTGTGGAGGCTCCGCGTGGACCGGCCGGAGAGTGAGCCCGGGCGGTCGTCCGTAACCGTGGACGACTGCGCCGCCGTCAGCCGTGCAGTGCGTGCCGTCCTCGAGGCCGAGGATGGCGGTGAGGTGGAGTATATCCTCGAGGTCTCGTCCCCGGGGGTCGAGCGCCCGCTGACCCGGGCACGGGACTTCGAGCGTTTTGCGGGATGGGTGGTTCGGGTCCGGGGTTACGGACCGCTCGCCGGGCGCGGACGCCAGCTGGAAGGGGTGCTGCTGGGAATGTCCACCCGCGACGGCGACACCATTGCGCTAGAGGTGGGCGGAGAGACAATCGAGGTTCCGAGAGGAGAGATAGCGACAGCCAAGCTCGTGTACCGATGGGAGGACGATCTTTGAAACGTCGCACGCGAACCATTCAGACGAGATAGTATGAGCGATCAGATTCCGGTCGTTGAAGCATTTCGGATGATGGCGGCGAACAAGTCGCTGTCACAGATAGAGTTGCACGACCTGATCCGCGAGGGGATCCATGCGGCGCTCGCTCGCCGTTTTGGTGGACCCGTCGAGGCGGAGATCGAGTTCGATGGAGAAGGTGACATCAAGATCACCGTGCTCAAGGAAGTCGTCGAAGAGGTCGAGGACTCTGCGCGCGAGGTCAGCCTCGAACAGGCTCGCTGGGACGATCCCGACTTCGAGGTGGGAGATCTGCTGGAGATCCCGGTCTCGTTCCGCGAGTTCGGCCGGAGCGCCGTCATGGCCGCGAAGCAACGCATCATCCAGCGCGTACGCGAGGGTGAGCGCGAGCGAATCCGCGAGGAATTTAGCGACCGAATGGGCGATCTGGTCTCGGGCGAGGTGCAGGCCATCGAACGGGGCAAGCTCGTCGTGATGCTCAACCGTTCGCGAGAGGCCGAGGCGATCATTCCGTGGCGGGAGCAGAATCCGCGAGAGCGGTTTCGGCAGGGCGACCCGATCCGTGCCGTGCTCAAGCTACTCGAAGAAACCCCGCGTGGACCACGTTTGATCCTCTCCCGTGGCGACCCGCAGTTCGTCGCGGCTTTGTTCGCGCTCGAGGTGCCCGAGATCTATCAGTCGATCGTCGAGATCCGGGAGATCGTCCGAGAAGCCGGCGGGCGGACGAAGATCGCCGTCTCTTCGCGGGACGAATCGGTCGACCCGGTCGGCGCGTGCGTCGGGCTCAAGGGTTCCCGCGTCCAGGCTGTGGTCTCCGAATTGTCGGGGGAGAGGATCGACATCGTGCCGTGGCACCCGGACCCGGAGATCTTTGCCCGTCGCGCCCTTGCACCCGCGCGCGTGGCAAAGGTGATCTCGGATGCCCCGCGACATGTCATCACGGCCATCGTAGACGAAGACCAGTTGTCACTCGCTATTGGCCGAAACGGCCAGAACGTGCGCCTGGCGTCGCAGCTGATCGGCTGGCAGATCGACCTCTACTCGAGCCGCGACTGGATGGACCGTGGGGCCGAGTCCACGCTCTTCGGTGGGGGCGAAGAGTACGAGATGGCCGATTTTCCGCTCTCGGAGCTCGAGGGTATAACTCCGGCCACCCTCGCCGCCCTCGAGGCGGCGGGGGTGAGCACGTTCTTCAACCTTCTGGACATGGACCGGAGCGACTTTCTCCAGGTGCCCGGGATCGGTCCGGAAGAAGCCGATCGACTGGAAGCCCTGATCGACGAGCTGACGGTCGTGGAGGAAGCGACGGCCGAAGCACCGATGGCCGAGGAGTCGACCGAAGATGCGACAGACAGGGATCCGGGGGCGGAGGAACTGGTAGCCGAGGAAGCCGCGCCCGAAGAAGTGACCGACGAGGCTTCGACGCCCGAGGATCCAGCCGAGGACGCGGCTCCCGAAGAAGCGGTGGCCGAAGCGTCATTGGAGTCGATCGAGGAGTCGGTGGCGATCGAGGAAGGCGAGCCTGACGAGGAAGCCGCCGGAGCGGAGGCCAAGTGAGCCTGTCCGAGAGGGCGCCGATCCGAGGATCCGAGCGGAGCACGCTCCAAACGCTTGGGCTCGCCCGGCGCGCAGGGCGCGCGGCCGTGGGCACACGTGCGGTCCTGACGGCAGCTCGCTCGCGCCGGCTCGAGGCCCTGGTCGTCGCGCACGATGCCTCGCCCAACGCGCTGGATCGCGTGCATGGGGCGGGCCGCGGCGTGCCGATCGTCAGGTGCGGGACGCGCGAGACGCTCGGTTTGTCCGTCGGCCGGGGGCCGGTGGCGGTCGTGGGAGTAACGGATCGAGACTTTGCACGCCGGATCGCGGCCGGCGTGCTGGCAGCGTATAGCCCAGAGGTCGAGGCGGACTCGGCCAGGAGGGGTCGTTGACAAAACTCCGCGTGTATGAGGTCGCAGAGGAACTAGGCGTCGAGACGAGCCAGCTTATCCGGATGCTCCGCGAGATGGACGTACCGGTGCGTAGTCACATGTCCACCGTGAACGCCGGACAGGTGGCCAGGCTCCACGCACGGCTGGAGCGTGACCGCCGCAGTGATCTCGCGACGTCGACCGCACCCGCCGGCGCTTCACGAAGGCGGCGACGCCGGCGGCGTGTACCGGAGCTGATCGATACGGCGCCCGCCGTGGACGAGTTGCCCCTCGACGAGTCGGCGCCCGTCGAGCTGGTGGACGTCGAGGAGGAAGAGGAGGTGGAGCCGGTTCCGGAGCCCGAGCTGCCCGAGGTCCAACCGGAAGAGATCGCGGCTGAGCTCGTGAGCGAGCCTCGCGAGGAGACGATCGAAGAGGTGCTGCCGGAGCCGGAGCCGGAGGCGTTGGTGAGCGAGCCGGAGATCGAGCTACCGGGTGAGCCCGAGGTCGAGCAAATACCTCCCGAGCCCGCTCTGGCGACCCCCGTGATCGAGGAGATTGTCGAGGCGCCGGAGGCACCGAAGAAGCGGCGCCCAAAACCCGTGCGCCGCGACATGCCGGCCGGGCCGACCGAGCCTGCCGTTCCGACAGGGCCGACCGCCTCGGCGGCCCCGGGGGGTACGGTGCGCATCAGCGCCGAGGGGTATACGGTCGACGGCCGCCGTAAGAGTCCACGGGAGCGCAAGAAGCGGCGACGGGTCGATCAGGACGCCGTGCAGGAGAACGTCAAGAAGACGCTTGCCGCGCTGGGCGGTCCGGCACCGCGCAAGCGCCGGCGGGATGCGGGTCCCACTCAGCAAGACACGGAACGCGAGCGCCGCGAGCTCGAGAAGGAAGCCGAGAAGACGACAGTCCGTGTCAACGAGTTTCTCACCGTGGCAGAGCTCGCCGACCTCGTAGGCGTACCGCCGCAGGAGATCATCACCTCGGCCTTCAAGAATCTGGGGTTGATGGTCACCATCAACCAGCGACTCGATTTCGACCAGATCGAGCTCGTCTGCGAGGAGGCCGGATTCAAGGCGATCCGCGAGGAGGCCTACGAGGCGGATCTCGCCGAGCTGTCCGACGAGGCGGGAGACGAATCCAACCTCGAACCGCGGGCGCCCGTGGTCACCGTCATGGGACACGTCGACCACGGAAAGACTTCGCTGCTGGACTATCTGCGCAAGACGAACGTATTTGCCGGCGAAGCAGGTGGGATCACGCAGCATATCGGCGCGTATCACGTCGACCTCGACGGCGGCCGGACGATCACGTTCCTCGATACTCCGGGGCACGAGGCTTTCACGGCGATGCGGGCCCGAGGGGCCGAGATCACGGACCTCGTGATCCTCGTTGTTGCCGCGGACGATTCGGTGATGCCCCAGACCATCGAGGCCATCAGCCACGCCCGCAACGCGGGTGTCCCGGTCCTCGTAGCGGTCAACAAGATCGATCTGCCCACGGCCAACGTCGACAAGGTGAAACAGGAGCTGCTCAGCCAGGATGTCATCCTGGAGGAGTTCGGTGGCGATGTCCTGTCGGCCGACGTCTCCGCAAAGGTGGGCACGGGCATCGAGGACCTGCTCGAAAAGGTTCTCCTGCAGGCCGAGCTCCTGGAGCTACGCGCCGACCCGACACTGGCAGCCCGGGGAACCGTTGTGGAGGCGGAGCTCGACCGGGGAATGGGCCCGCTCGCGACGGTTCTCATCCAGAACGGCACCCTCCGTGTCCAGGACGACTTCGTGTGCGGGTTGCACGGTGGACGAGTGCGCGCCCTGCTGGATGAGCGAGGGCAGAACGTCGAGAGCGCCGGGCCGGGGATCCCCGTCCGGGTGCTCGGTTTGGAGGGCGTGCCACAGGCGGGAGACTCGTTGATCGTTCTCGATACGGATCGTGTGCGCGAAATCGCCACCCGGCGCCAGCAGCTCGAGCGCGAAAAGGACATGCGGCGACGCGCGACCGGAACACGTCTCGAAGATATCTTCGAGCGCGTTCAGGCAGGTGAGCAGGCTCGCCTGAATATCGTGATCAAGGGAGACACCGACGGATCCGTGCAGGCCCTTACCGACAGCCTCCAACGAATCAGCACGGACGAGGTCGCCGTCGAAGTCATCCACCGTGGTGTAGGGGGAATCAACGAGTCGGACGTCATTTTCGCCTCAACCAGCCAGGCGCTGATCATCGGGTTCCACGTGCGCCCCGAGGCAAAGGCCCAGAGCGCGGCCGACCGTGAGGACGTCGAGATTCGCTTTTACAACGTGATCTACGAAGCCGTCGAGGACATCCGCCTTGCGCTGGAGGGTCTCCTGGCTCCCGAGCAGCGCGAGGTCACCGTCGGCATCGCCGAGGTGCGGCAGCTCTTCCGCGTCCCCAAGGTCGGGACAATCGCCGGATGCTACGTCAACACCGGTATGATCCGCCGCAACCTCCCGATCAGACTGTTGCGCAACCAGGTCCAGATTTACGAGGGCCGCATCGACAGCCTGAAGCGGTTCAAGGATGACGTGAGAGAGGTCCGGGACGGCTTCGAGTGCGGCATCTCCATCGAGGGATATAACGACCTGAAGGTGGACGACGTCATCGAGTGCTTCGAGGTCCAGCAGATCGCCCGGACGCTGGCGGAGCAGCCGGGGGGCTGATCCGCACTCTTCGATCTGGAACGGGGGGCTCGCGGTGGCGGTGGTCGGCGTCTCTCGGTGGGTCCTTCACCTGCCGGGTTGCCAGTCCCTGAAGATGAAGCGGTCCATCGTCCGCAGCCTGCGAGACCGCATGCAATCGAAGCACCGCGTTTCGGTTGCGGAGACGGATCTCCAGGACCGCTGGCAGATGGCCGAACTTTCGGCCGCCGTGGTAGCCTCGGACCGGCGTAGAGCCGAGGTCGTGCTCACCCGGCTGGATCGATTCGTACGCTCTGATCCACGAGCCGAGGTCGTGGAAACCGAGAACGCGTACTTCTAGCAGGCCGCGAAGAACGTGTCCCGACATCATCGCTCCGAGCGCCTCAACGAGATGTTTCGTCGGGAACTGTCACATCTCATTCAGAGACGCCTCAAGGATCCACGTGTCCGGGGCGTCACCGTGACGGAGGTACGCACCTCACCCGACCTGTCTCACGCCAGCGTATACCTGCGGAGCGATGCCCCGGTCGCAGTGGAAGAAGCGATCGAGGGGCTCGAAAGCGCGGCAGGTTACGTGCGTAGGGAGCTCGGGCGCGCCATGCATATTCGGAAGGTGCCCGAGTTCCGCTTTGTCGCCGACCACGGCTTGGAGCGGGCAGAACGTATCGAAGAGCTCCTTCGGCGATCGCGCGGAAGATCGACGGAGTCACCCGTTGACGAGTGATGAGGGCGTGCTCGTGCTCGTCGACAAGCCGGCCGACCTCACGTCACACGACGTGGTGCGGTGCTACCGGCGCGCGACGGGTTTAAGGCGCGTCGGCCACACGGGTACCCTGGATCCATTCGCCACCGGGCTGTTGCTCCTGTGCGTGGGGGCGATGACCCGCCTCGCCGAATATTTTCACCTTCTCAGCAAGACGTATCGCGCCACGCTCAAGCTAGGGGAAGAGACGACCACCGATGATCGGATGGGGGCATCAGGCCCCCGGTCGGATCGGTGGGAGGCGCTGACCCTGGAACAAGTGGCCACCGCACTGGCGAACCGGGTGGGGGAGGGGCTCCAGCAGCCCCCGGCGTTCTCCGCGAAGCGCGTCAACGGCACCCGCGCGTACGAGCGCGCTCGAGCGGGCGAGATGCTCGATCTCGATTTCGTGCCGGTCCGCGTGCACGCGCTGACGCTCGAAAGGTTTACCCCTCCGGAAGTCGAGTTCGAGTCACGAGTGTCTACGGGCACCTACATTCGGGCGCTGGCTCGAGACGTCGGTCGAGATCTCGGGTGTGGGGCACACCTGACCGAATTGAGACGCACCAGGATCGGACCCTTCCGCGTCGAGGAGGCGGCCACCCTGGAATCGATTGAGCGGGGCACTCCGCCGACCAGCGCCGTGAAGACGCCGTATGAGGCGTTGGGCTGGCTCCCCGTGCGCGAGCTGACGGCCGAGGAGGAGCTCGCGGTCCGCCACGGCGGCCGCATCCGCACCCGAAGCGTGGCGCCCTGCAAGCTGGGGGAGCCGTCGGAGGACGAGCTGCCCGTGATCCTCGTGCGCGGCGCGAGACTGCTCGCCGTGGCCGAACGACTGGACGGTGAGCTCCAGCCACGCAAGGTACTCGGGGGCGGATGAGCGGAGGTCCTCCGCGCCCCGCGCACGGCCGATCGGTTGACGCCCCTGCGACCCAGGCGATGGGTGGGAGTGCGCTTCCGGACACCGTCACGGGCACCGTCATCACGGTGGGTACGTTCGACGGTGTGCACCTGGGGCACCGGGCGATCCTGAGCGAGATCGAGCGGCGCGCAGAGACTCGTGGTTTGCACAGCGTGCTGCTCACCTTCGACCGACATCCGCTGACGGTGGTGCGCCCGGAACATGCGCCACCGCTTCTCACGACGCCGAACGAAAAGAAGCAGATCCTGGCGCAGTTCGGCATCGATTACGTGGCATTCGTCGCCTTCACTCGGTCGTTGTCACGCTACACCCCCGAGGAGTTCGTCCGAGCGGTGCTGGTGGAGCGCCTCCGAGCGAGCGAGCTGGTGATCGGTCACGATCACGGATTCGGTCATGGCCGCGCGGGCGATGAGGAGACGCTTCGCGCCCTCGGTGGCCGCTACGGGTTCGATGTAGATGTGGTGGAGGGTGTAGTGGTGAATGGGGCACCCGTCTCCTCGACTCGGATCCGACGTCTCTTGTCGGAGGGTCGGGTCGATACCGCGGCCCGGGCTCTCGGCCGACCCTACTCCCTGACTGGCTCTATCGTACACGGGCTGGGGAGGGGAAGAACGCTTGGCTTCCCGACGGCCAACATCGCGCCGCCGACGGCCGACAAGCTGCTGCCGGCCGAGGGCATCTACGCGGTTCGAGCGAACCTGCGCACCGAGATTCGTGACGGCCTCCTCCACCTCGGCCCTCGCCCCACGTTCGCCGGATCGCCACCCACGATCGAGCTATTCCTGCTGGACTTCGACCGAGACATCTACGGTGAAATCGTCACCGTCGAGTTTCTGCAGCTCCTGCGGGCCGTGCGCCCCTTCGACTCCGCCGCGGCTCTCGTCGAGCAAATGCGCCGAGACGAGGAGGAGGCTATCCGTTTCTTCGGGAGTGTGCGCGGCGCCCATGGCCCATGAGGTGCGTGGAGCGTCCGCGGCCGGAGCTTTACAGTATCGCATAATCCCCCTATAATCAGTGACTTGTATTGGAATGGCTCTAGAATGATTCGCCGCGTCGGGTCGATTGAGCGCGGCACCCAGAGGATGGGAAGTGGAAAAGACCAAGAAGCGAGAGATCATAGACAAGTTCGGGCGTGGCGAGAACGACCACGGTTCGGCATCCGTCCAGGTCGCCCTGCTGACCGGACGGATCGAGGAGTTGACCGACCACTTTCGCGCGCACCCGAAGGACCACCACAGTCGTCGAGGACTGCTCAAGATGGTCGGGCGGCGGCGACGCCTGTTGAACTATCTGCGCCGGACCGATCTGGATCGGTACCGGCGGGTGATCGAGGAACTCGGCCTCCGCCGGTGAAGCGGGCGAACCGCCCGTGTCCTCACGTTGCAACCACCCAGCCCCTCGCCTCGGTCCGTGTGCCGGACCGAATTCAACCATGCGGCGTCATCGTATCGCCCGACGCCTCGCCGCCACCGCCAGCCATTCGGCTGGCCGTGTGCACCGCTTCCAAACCGGCGTGCCAACCATGGCGCCCCGGGCGGTAGCGGTTCGCGACGTTAGCGTCGCGACCGGGCGAACTGGCAGTTGAAAGCTCACGGCCGACCCGGCATGTAGCCGGACCCGAAAGAAATCGGCCGCAAAGGAAGGAATCGAAGAGAAGATGAGTCACAGAATCGAACGCGAGTTCCACGGTCGGAAGCTGATCATCGAGACAGGGCGCATGGCGCGCCAGGCCGATGGAGCCGTGATGGTCCAATACGGCGAGACCGCCGTGCTGGTCACGGCGGTTGCCCAGCGGCACCCCACACACCTCCCGTTCTTTCCCCTTACGATCGAGTACAGGGAGAAGAGCTACGCAGCGGGTAAGTTCCCGGGAGGCTTCTACAAGCGCGAGGGCCGGCCCGGCGACAAGGAGATCGTCGCGGCCCGTCAGATCGACCGCCCCCTACGCGACCTGTTCCCGGATGATTACCAGAACGAGACTCAGGTCGCGTGTTTCATCGTCTCGGCAGACCAGGAGAACGACGCCGATGTGATCGGCATGCTGGGTGCTTCCGCAGCGCTCACCCTCTCACCGATCCCGTGGAACGGTCCTATTGGCGGTGTGCGTGTCGGTCGGATCGAGGGGGAATGGCTGATCAACCCCACCTTCGCCCAGTTGGAGATGTGCGATATCGAGATCGTGGTTGCGGGCACGGCCGATTCGATCGTGATGGTCGAGGGTGCCTGCCTCGAAATCTCCGAAGACGAGTTCCTGGAGGCGCTCGACATCGCGCACGAGGCGATTCACGAGCTCATCGACCTGCAGCACGAGCTCGCTCAGGCAGCCGGTGGTGCGCCACCCAACTTCGAGTACACCAGCCAGGAGACGGACCCGGAGTTGAAGGCGCGCGTCGAGAGCGCGGCGACCGACAGGGTCGCCGAGGCGCTCACGCTGCCGCTTAAGGAGGAGCGGAATCAGGCGCTCGCGACCCTGCGCGACGAGCTGGGGGCCGAGTTCGAGGCCGAGTTCCCGGAGAGCGCGAAGGAGGTCAAGGACGTCGTGCGGGCGCTAGAGAAGCGGGTGATGCGCCAGCGGATCCTGGATGAGGGGGAGCGGCTGGACGGACGGGGGCTGACCGATATTCGGTCGATCTCGTGCGATGTGGGGATTCTGCCTCGTACCCACGGATCGGCCCTGTTCACGCGCGGGCAGACACAGGCGTTGGCGGTCACGACGCTCGGGACCGTGAGGGATGAGCAGCGAATCGATTCGATCGATGTCCGCGAGGAGACCTCCAAGTCGTTCATGCTTCATTACAACTTCCCACCGTTCTCGGTAGGTGAAGTCCGCATGTTCCGCGGGGCGAGTCGCCGCGAGATCGGACATGGGATGCTGGCCGAGCGCGCCCTGCAATCCCTCCTCCCACCGTACGAGGAATTCCCGTACACCGTGCGCATCGTCTCAGACATCCTCGAGTCGAACGGTTCGAGCTCGATGGCGACTGTTTGCGGGGGATCCCTGTCACTGATGGATGCCGGCGTACCGTTACGGGCTCCGTGCGCGGGCATCGCGATGGGCCTTATCCAGGAGGGCGCTCGGACGGCGGTGCTGACCGACATCCTCGGCGTCGAGGATGCCCTCGGCGACATGGACTTCAAGATCGCCGGTACGGAGACGGGGATCACCGCGGTCCAGATGGACAACAAGGTCGGCGGGCTTTCGGTGGAGACCATGCGACAGGCACTCGAGCAGGCTCGTGTCGCCCGCCTACACATTCTCGAGATCATGAATCAGACCCTGTGTGATCCACGCAGCGAGATGTCCCAGTACGCGCCGCGAATCATCACGGTCCAGATCAACCCCGAGAAGATCGGCGAAGTAATCGGACCGAAGGGGAAGACGATCAGGGCTCTTCAGGACGAAACCGGGGCCGAGATCAACATCGAGGACTCGGGCGTGGTGACCATCTCCTCGGTTTCGGGCGAGGGAGGAGAGCGCGCCCGCGAGATGATCGAAGCGATCGCGCAGGACCCGGAGGTCGGCCGTGTCTACCATGGCGTGGTGAAGAACACGACGACGTTCGGGGCTTTCGTGGAGATCATCCCCGGGGTCGAGGGGCTGTGTCACATCTCCGAGCTGGAAGAGGGACGTACCGAGCAAACCGAAGATGTGGTGAAGCCCGGTGACGAGGTCTCGGTCAAGCTCCTGTCCATCGACGACCGAGGGCGCCTCAAGCTCTCTCGCCGGGCCGCCATGCAACCGGATTCGTGAGCTGCCGAGCTGACGCTCGGTTCGGCCTGTTGTCGGGGAGATGTCTCGGCTGACCACGGCGCGGACCGAGCGGCTCGACACCCACGTCCGCCGCACCCGCCTCGAAGACGGGCCGATCGTCCTGTCCGAGCGGATGGACTCCGTCCGCTCGGTGGGCGTCGGGATCTGGTTTACACAGGGACGACTTCACGAGTGCGAAGAAGAGCAGGGCATCTCGCATCTGCTCGAGCACATGGTCTTCAAGGGAACCCGCAAGCGCACGGCGCGCGAGGTAGCGTACTCGCTCGAGCGGTTGGGGGGATCCATCGATGCGTTCACCACGCATGAGGCCACGGCGTTCCAAGCCCGTGTCCCAGATCATGCCCTGGCCCAGGCCATCGACGTGCTCGTTGATCTCAGCTTCGAGCCGCTTCTCCGGGCTCGCGACCTCGAGCCCGAGCGGCACGTCATCTACGAGGAGCTCGCGGCGATCGAGGATACGCCGGAGGACCTCGTATTCGAGCTCCACGCGTCGTTCATGTACGATGGACACCCGTACGGCGCGCCGATCATCGGCACCCGTGAATCGATCGGCTCGATCGGGCGCGAGTCTCTCATGCGCCTTCATCGCTCTGCGTATCGTTCGGGTCGCGCCGTCATCGCCGCGGCGGGCCACGTCGATCACGATGAGCTTCTCGAGCTCGTCGAGGGGCTCATCCCACGCGACGGAGCGCCGAGCGACCCGCCGACGCCGCCCAGTGCGGTGGCGAGGGCAGGTGAGCGGCTATTGTGCTCGTCAACACGGCCCTCGGCGGTGGCATGAGCTCACGCCTCTTCCAGACGATCCGGGAGGAGAGAGGGCTTGCGTACGCGGTGTACAGCTTTCACGCGTTTCTCGCGCATGGCGGACATGTCGGTGCGTACGTGGGGACGAGCCCGGAGAGCAGCGGTGAGGCGCGCGAGCTCCTCCTCCGGCTGCTGCGCGACGTGGCGGAAAGCGGATTGTCGCCCGAGGAGATCGCGGCCACGAAACAGGAGTTGCAGGGACGACTGTTGCTGTCCCTCGAGACTCCCGGCGCCCGGATGAACAGGTTGGCGGGTCTGGCGCTGTACGGCCAACCTTATCGAAAGTTGGACGAGATCGCGGAGCGGATCGATGCGATCACGGTGGATCAGGTGCGGGAGGCCGAGCAGTTCTTCCACCCTGATCGACTGGCGGTCCTCGAACTGTGCCCGGCATGACTCTTTGAGGAGACCGAGCAATGGTCGTAGGAGTCCCGAAGGAGATTAAGGCGGACGAAAACCGCATCGCGTTGATTCCCGCAGGAGCCGACGCGCTCGCCCAGCGAGGCCACGACGTGCTCATCGAGTCGGGCGCGGGGAGCGGAAGCGGTTTCACTGATGAGTCGTTTGCGCGTGCGGGCGCGACCCTGGTCGACAACCCGGCCGAGTTGTGGGGCAGCGCGGACATGATCGTCAAGGTCAAGGAGCCGATCGAGTCCGAGTACGCTCGGATGCGAGCGAATCAAGTCGTCTTCACGTACTTCCACTTTGCCGCGGATGAAACGCTCACGCACGAGGTGCTCGAGCGGCGGATCGTCGCTATCGCATACGAGACGGTCGAGTTGCCGAACGGTGAGCTGCCTCTACTCACTCCGATGTCGGAGGTGGCGGGGCGCATGGCGGTCCAGGAGGGGGCCAAGTACCTGGAGAAGACGTCCGGTGGCTACGGCATTCTGCTTGGCGGTGTCCCCGGCGTCCTACCGGCCGAGGTCGTCATCATCGGTGGGGGCGTGGTCGGAACGAACGCCGCGACTATCGCCGCAGGCTTCGGGGCGCACGTGACCATCATCGACGTCGACCTGGAGCGTCTCCGGTACCTGTCAGAGGTCATGCCGGCCAACGTCGACACGCTCTACTCGAACCGCCACAACATCCTCGAGCAGATCGAGAGGGCGGACGTGCTTGTGGGGGCGGTGCTCCTGACCGGCGGAAAAGCGCCCAAGCTGGTCCTGCGCAATGACCTCAAGCGCATGAAGACCGGCTCGGTGATCGTCGATGTCGCCGTAGACCAGGGAGGGTGCGTCGAGACAGCCCACCCGACCACGCACCAGGAGCCGACGTTCGTCGTAGACGGCGTCATCCATTACTGCGTGGCCAACATGCCGGGGGCCGTTCCACGGACCTCCACCCTGGCGCTCACCAACGCCACCTTCCCATACGTGCTGAAACTCGCGGACCAGGGCTGGGAGACGGCGTGTGGGAAGAATCGACCCCTTTCGCTCGGTGTGAACGCCGTGGACGGTCGGTGCACGTACGGGGCGGTCGCGGCGGCGTTCGATCTCGATCACACGCCGCTAGAGGAGGTGCTGGCAGCGGGTGGCTAGAAGCGGGGCCTCGCGGGCACGACCCCGGCGGCCCGCGAGGCCCCGCAGGCGGATGTACCCGGTGACGGACGGCCGATCCGTTGGGGGCCGGAGGCTTCCTTTCGCTATGTGAATGTTGCATTTACATTGGGCGTTCCGCACGATCGGACGACCTCACGGGTGGGCGCGAGGGGGTGCGGCACCCCCTGGGTTGCTGGCCGGGATGGTCCAGCGGGGACTGCGACGCGCCGGCTTCGCGGGTTCGGGCCGTGAGTTGCCGCGGCGAGCCCTCGAAGTGCACGGGTCTTGCGAGGTGGAGGTCGGGAAGGAGGAGGCGATGGACACGAACCGGCGACGATCCGGGCGGCGCCCTGCCGCCAACCCTGTTCTCTGATGGCCAAGTGGTCCCTGCGCGGCAGTCTCCTGCCGATCAACAACATCGGGGTGGATCTAGGTACCGCTAACACCCTTATCTATGTCGAGGGCGAGGGCATCGTCATGAACGAGCCTTCGGTCGTCGCGGTCGAGAGGGACTCGGGGCGGATCAAGGGGATCGGTCTCGAGGCCAAGCGTATGCTGGGACGCACCCCCGCCGCCATCGAAGCCGTTCGGCCTCTCAAGGACGGCGTGATCGCGGACGTGGATATCACCGAGATGATGCTCCGCTATTTCCTCAAGACGGTGACGGCCAACCGTGTCTTCAAGATCCGTCCGCGAATCGTGGTCGGGGTCCCCTCGGGCATTACCGAGCTCGAGCGCCGGGCCGTGCGGTCGAGCGCGCACGCCGCGGGAGCTAAGGAAGTGTACATGGTCTCCGAGCCCATGGCCGCGGCGATCGGTGTCGGGCTCCCCGTCGAGACACCCACCGGGAACATGGTGATCGATGTGGGTGGGGGAACGACCGAGATCGCCGTGATCGCGCTGGCCGGATCTGTGGCCGACACCTCCATCCGCGTGGGAGGGGATGAGCTGGATGCCGCCATCGTCGGCTTCCTTCGAAAGAACTACAACCTCCTGATCGGAGAACCGACCGCCGAGGCGATCAAGATCCAGATCGGCTCCGCCTACCCGATCGACGAGGAGAAGGAGATGATGGTCAAGGGCCGAGATCTGGTGTCCGGCATCCCGAAGACGGTTCGCGTGCACTCGGCCGAGATTCGCGAGTGCATGCAGGAGCCGATCCAGCAAATCGTCGGGGCCGTGCGCAGGGCTCTCGAGATCACTCCGCCCGAGCTGGCGTCCGACATCGTGGACCGTGGGATCGTGATGACGGGGGGTGGTGCGCTCGTCCGAGGTCTCGACATTCTGCTGCGTGAGGAAACCGGACTACCCATCCATGTGGACGAGGAGCCGCTTACCTGCGTTGTGAGGGGGTGTGGTCGGATCCTCGACGATCTGGATCGTTATCGAGGTGTCCTGGCGACCTGAACTCGGCTTCTTGAGCGACCTCCCAGAGTAGAGCGCGGATGCCGTACCTGCACGCGAATCGGCGAGACCGTACGCGAGCGGATCTGATCGCGGTCCTGGTCTTCCTAGCCTGCGGGGGTCTGATCGCCGCCCTGTCACCCGGACAACAAGCCGGTCTCGCGTCGATCGTTCGAAGATCCGCCCTGTATCCCTTTCTCGAGCTTCACCGCGCCTCGTCCGAGCGCGCGGGCCTCCAGCGCAGAGCTGCGGCTCTGCGTACCGAGCGTGACAGCCTCGTCTCGGAGTTGGCGGAGTACCGAAGAGTAGCCGAGCAAGCAACGCAACTCCGCTCCGGAGTCGGCCTCGCCGGGCCAGCCGTCGGGTCTTTCGCCCCGGCCGAAGTGTACCCCGGGCGGCCGCGGATCGGCGACTCCAACGAGTTCGTGCTGCGGGGTCGACAGCTGGCAAGCGTGACCCTCCCTGCGGGGGTGTTCACCGGCCGCGGTCTCGTGGGCGTGGCGCGCGCACGTCATGTCGCCGGGGTCCGGGGGGAGTTCTGGAGCCACCCCGATTTCCGCATCAGTGTCCAGACGGAGGACGGTGCGATCACCGGCATCGTGCGCCCGTACCGTCGGGATGGGGGGCAACCGATCATGTTGTTGGAGGGGGCGCCGTTCCAGAGCGAGATCGTCCCGGGCGTGCACCTGTTCACCACCGGTGTAGCGGGGATTTATCCTCCGGGGCTCCGTGTGGGCACCATTCGAGAGCGTGGGGAAGAGGAGTCGGGCTGGATGAAGCGATACTACGTGGAGCCGGCAGTACGCCCCGAGGACGCAGATGTCGTCCTCGTGTGGCGCCGGCCCGAGCTCGGGCCCTAGGGTTTTTCGGGGTCTCGATGCGGGGGAGCTTGAGTCGGGCCGCCTGGGTGCTCGTGGTTCTGGTGCTGTTGTTGCACTTCGCGCTACACCCTGTGTTCTCGCGCTGGCCGGCAGGACCCGACCTGCTGGCCGGAGGACTTCTCCTCGGCTCACTTCAACTGCGCTCCGGCCAGGCGGCGGGGTTCGGCTTCGCGCTCGGGTTGCTCGAGGCCTCCCTCGCACTCAGTGGGCTGGGGACCCTGACGCTCGTCTTCACCCTCGCGGGCTATGTCGGGGCCCGGCTACGAGATCTCTTCTATTCGGACTCGGCGCGATTCGTCCCTACATTCCTGGCCGTGGGGGTGTTGCTCATTCAGTGGATCGTCGCCGCGCTCACGACCTGGCCCCCTCAGGCGCGCTTTCTGCTCATCTATGCCCCGCTGGCGGCGGTCGCCACAGCCGCGGTCTGTTGGGCCGGCGAGCGCATGGTCTCGTTCTTCTTCGCCTAGAAGGGAATCGACAAAGATGGAAAGGCCGACGTGATCGATCCCGGAGCTGGACCATGATGACCGATAGTCGTCGCCTCGCGTTCAGGCGGCAGCGCGGCCGCATCGCTCTTGGTGCTCTGACGGTCGCCCTCGCGGTCCTGCTGTCCACGTTCTTTCGACTGCAGATCCTGAGGAGCAGCCAGTATCAGCTCCGCTCGGAAGAGAATCGACTGCGGGCCATCGGGGTTCCCGCACCGCGTGGCACCATCTACGATCGCAACGGTCTCGTCGTGGCCGAGAACGTGCCCGGGTACGTCATCTCACTCTTGCCAGGGCCCTCGGACACCATCGCCTCCACCCTCCGCCGGCTGAGGTCCCACCTGGAGATCGGCCCGGAGGAGGAGGAAGATCTTCTCGAGGAGAACCGCGCGCGTCCGAACGACCCCCTGGTCCTTCGTGACAACGCAAGCTTCGAGCAGGTCTCGTTTGTCGAGCAGCGCCGCCCCGAATTCCGCCGCGTCGTCGTCGAGATGCGACCACATCGGCGATACCCCGCAGGTCCGGCGATCGCGCACCTGATCGGGTACGTGAACGAAATATCCGAGACCGAGCTCGAGCAGCCCCGGTACGAGGGGTACGAGCCAGGACGCGAGATCGGCAAAGACGGGATCGAGCGTCAGTACGAGAGTCAGCTCGCGGGTGAGCCCGGGACCCGCTACGTGGAGGTCAATGCGCTCGGCTCGATCGTGCGCGAATTCGACGGCGGTTTGGGCGACCCGGCCGATCCTGGCCAGGACCTCCAGTTGGGGATCGATCTCGAGCTGCAGATGATGGCGGATTCCATCTTCCCCGAGGGGATGCGGGGGGGTGTGGTGGCCCTCGAGCCTCGAACGGGCGAGGTCCTTCTCCTGTACAGCCATCCCACCTTCGACCCCAATCGTTTCATCGGCGGAATCCCCACCGGGTTGTGGAACTCGCTGCGCGATGATCCAGCCAAGCCCCTGCTGAACCGCGTCAGCGCCTCCGCGTATCCACCGGGCTCGACGTGGAAGCTGATCATGGCCACCATCGGCATGAGGACGGGTGCGTTGGCCATCGACACGTACATGCAGCATGTCTGCACGGGGGCTCTCGCGTACGGGAACCGCACCTTCCATTGCTGGCGGCCGGGCGGGCATGGAGGGCTGGATCTGTCTGGAGCGATCAAGGAGAGCTGCAACGTCTACTTCTACCAGGCAGGACAGCGGATCGGCCTGGACGCGCTCACGGAAGGAGCCGCCGCGCTGGGCTACAATCAACCGACGGGAATCGACCTGCCCTACGAAACGCGAGGGCTGTTTCCCGAGTCTCGCGAGTGGTTCGATCAGCGATACGGCGCGCGCGGCTGGACCGAGTCGGTAGTCTGGAACCTCGCCATCGGGCAGGGTGAGAACCAGCAGTCCTTGCTTCGTCAGGCTCTCTTCTACACGGCCCTGGCGACTGGCGAGCCGCCGATTCCCCCACACCTGGCCCGCAGCGAGGTCCTCGCTGACCGCCGGGTCTCGTGGAGTCTGGACCTGCCCGATGCGCGTCGCCGAGAGCTCCGAGATGCGATGATCCGGGTCGCGAACGAGCCGCGCGGCACGGCGTATGGCTTCCGGCTCGATCGCTGGACGCTCGCCGGCAAGACCGGGACGGCGCAGAACCCGCACGGTGAGCCGCACTCCTGGTTCGTGGGCTTCGCGCCCGCGTACGATCCCCGGATCGTGATCGCTGCGCGGCTCATCAACCAGTACCTGGAGTCGATCAGGCTGCCGCCCGAGCCGGAAAGACTCCAGGTCGCGTCTTCTTCGTCAGCCTCGGAAGCGATACCTACGCCGTGATGGTCGAGCGGCGTTTTCGGGGGATCAACGATCCGGCTCTCCTCGCGCTCCAGATGCTGCTCGCGCTTCTCGGGATCGCGATGATCTACTCGGCCGGGCAGGTAGAAGTCCCTTCGGTCGCGACGGGCATCTGGACCCGACAGCTCATGTGGCTCGGGATCGCCCTGGTCGCGTTCTGGGTGGCCACTCGTGTTCCAACGCGATGGCTGGAGTGGTTCGCCCCATGGCTGTATGCAGCCGCTATCCTGCTGCTCGTGGTCGTCCTGGCCATCGGGACAGGTCCGAACACCCGCAGTTGGCTCAATTTCGGACCCGTGCGATTGCAGCCGGCCGAGGTGGCCAAGCTCGCCACCATCCTCATGCTGGCGAGGCTGTTGAGCGGCAAAGATCAGGATTTCGCCGGCCTTTCCAGGCTTTGGAAGCCCGTCGCCGTCGTCGTCGTCCCCTTCGCGCTCGTCCTTCTCCAACCAGACCTGGGTAGCGCGGTGATCTTTGGCGTGATCCTGATCGCGGCTCTCTTCTGGGCTGGGGTCCCGCTCGTCAAGATCTTCCTTCTCGTGAGCCCCGCGGTGAGCCTGTTGTTGGGGTTCAATTGGGTCGTTTGGGGTGCCTGGTTCATCATCATAGCCGGGTTCCTTTACTTCCATCGGCCGTTCATCGTCGAATCGATCGGCGTGATTCTCTCGAACTTCGCGGCCGGCGCCCTCACCGCCCCACTGTGGAACAGTCTCGCTCCATATCAACAAAACCGGCTCCTCGTATTCCTGAACCCGGAGATCGACGCGCGCGGGGCGGGTTGGCACCTCATTCAATCCAAGGTCGCGATCGGTTCGGGGGGACTCTTCGGGCAGGGATTCGCCCAAGGGCCACAGAAGCGGCTCGCGTTTCTCCCCGAGCAGCACACGGATTTTCTCGGTTCCGTGATCGGCGAAGAACTGGGGTTCGTAGGCGTCGTCTTCTTTCTCGCGCTCTTCGCTCTCTTGCTTTGGCGACTTTTGCGAATCGCGGTAGACGCAAGTGACGATTTCGGGGGCACGGTCGTATTCTGCATCTCGGCCGTGGTCTTCGCGCACCTCGTCGTCAATCTCGGGATGACGGTGGGGCTCATGCCCATCACCGGGTTGCCACTGCCTCTCCTGAGCTACGGCGGCAGCTTTCTCCTCCTCCTGTTTACCGGTCTCGGCATCACGCAGCGGGTCGCCGGGCAACGCTGACCCGGGCTTTCCGGGGTTCGCAGGCGGAGACGGTTCGCGGTATATTCGCGCCCTGGCGGCGGGGTCACACCGGAGCCCGAGCCCTTCCGCGCCGAGCGATGCGCTCCTCGCTCCGAGCCCCGGGTGCACCCAGCCCAACCTGGAGGTTTCGTGTCCTGGTTCAAGAAGCCGAAGCAGAAGCTCGTCTCCCAGAAGCGTGAGTTCCCGAGCGAGGTTTGGGACAAATGCGAAGGGTGTGGCGAGATCCTCTATAGCGGACGCCTCGAGGAGAACGCGTTCGTATGCCCCGCCTGCGGCCACCACTTCCGCATCACCGCCGAGCAATACGAAAAACTGCTGCTCGACGATGATGGACTCCTCGAGGCATACGACACGACGCTACGCTCCGCTGATCCGCTCGGTTTCCAGGACTCGAAGGCCTACACGGATCGAATCCGGGCCGCCGAGGAGCGAGCGGGACCCCTCGATGCGATCCGCACGGGACTCGGACGTCTCGAAGGGAGAGAGGTCCATCTCGGGACGATGGATTTTCGGTTCATCGGCGGGTCCATGGGCTCCGTCGTCGGCGAGAAGATCCGACGGCTCGCGGAGCGATCGGTGGAATCCTCGAGACCGCTGATCATCCTGTCCGCCTCCGGAGGCGCCCGTATGCAGGAGGGTATCCTGTCGTTGATGCAGATGGCGAAGACGGCAGCGGCTCTAGAGCGCCTGGCCGAGGTTCCGGTGCCCTATGTCAGCGTGTTGACCAACCCGACCACAGGCGGCGTGACGGCATCCTATGCGATGCTCGGGGACGCGATCCTGGCGGAGCCCGGCGCGTTGATCGGATTCGCCGGGCCTCGGGTCATCAAGGAGACGATTCGACAGGATCTCCCGGAAGGGTTCCAGCGTGCCGAGTTCCTCGAGGAGCACGGGATGGTGGACAGGATCGTTCCGCGCCGGGAGCTGCGCGGCGCGATCGCCCGAGTCCTCCATCACATGTGCTGAGACGAGAGATTCTGATGGATGCGGGCCGACGCGAGCCCGACGCCACGACGAGCAGTGCCCTCGTGCGCCTCCTGGCCGGCCGGCCATTGACGACCGCTCGCTGGGGTGTCGACCGGATCGAAGCCATGCTGGTGGGGCTGGGTCGTCCGGACAGGACGTTCGACTCGCTACATATCGCCGGTACGAACGGTAAGGGTTCCACCGCGACCGTGGCCGCGTCCGTATTGACAGCGTCGGGTTGCCGCACGGGACTGTACACGTCGCCCCACCTCATGAACGTGCGCGAGCGGTTCCACGCCGACGGAGCCCCCGTCCCCGATGAGCTGTTGGATGAGTGCGCCGATCAGCTCCTGCCGTTTGCTGAGCAGACGGGCGCCACGTTCTTCGAGGCGACCACGGCGCTCGCCTTCCTGTGTTTCGCCGAGCTCGAGTTGGAATGGGCGGTCGTGGAAACAGGATTAGGCGGGCGGCTGGACGCAACGAACGTCCTACAGCCCATTGTCTGCGGCATCACGCAGATCGATATCGAGCATACCGACTTTCTGGGTCAGACCCTGGGTGAGATAGCCACGGAGAAGGCCGGGATCATGAAGCCGGGGGTCCCCACGATCACGCCCGCACTGAGCCATGATCTACGCCGGATCTTCGAGCAGCAGGCACTTCTCCTGTCGGCACCTCTCTTCTCGCTGGGTCAGCACGCGCACGTCGAGCAGGTTACGGTGCTTCCCGACGCTACGTCGTTTCGATATCGATCGAGCGTGTTCGATGCGGGCTTGTCCCTGAGCACGGCGCTGATCGGGAAGCACCAGGCGACGAACGCGGCCCTGGCGGTTCTCATGTTGGAGCAGGCCGTGGAGGGGTTGGAGGCGGACTCGGTGACGACCGGTGTCGGCACCGCTCGATTGGCGGGACGAGTGCAGCGCGTGGAGGTCGACGGCCGAGAATGGATCCTCGACATCGCGCACAACCCTGCGGGACTCGAGGCGTTGCTCGTTACCCTGCGAGATCTGTCGCCTCCGGTGCCCTGGACGTTCGTGGTCGCCATCTTGCACGACAAGCCCTGGCAACGGATGGTGCAGAAGATCGCCGCGGCGGCCGATGCGTTGATCCTGACGGCCGCGCCCTCGGCGCCAGCCGACCGGGGTTGGAACCTCGACCAAGTGGGGGATTGGGTGAGGCACGCCATTCCCGCTACCCGGGGCGGGAGGCCGGTGGAAGTCGAGGCGAATCTCGATCGGGCCGTGGAACGCGCGTGCGAACTATCCGACGAGGGTACGGTAATAGTCACCGGATCCGCCCATACGGTGGGCGACGTATTATGCAGGTTCGAAGACGAGTAGGTACCCAATAGGACAACAGGGAGGGATATGCTGTACGAACCAACGTTGGTCCAACCGATGCGGGACGAGTTGACGCGGATCGGGGTCCACGAGCTCCGAACGGGTGAGGAAGTAGATGAGGTGGTCGGCCACACCGACGGCACCACGCTCGTCGTGGTCAACTCCGTTTGCGGGTGTGCGGCGCGAAACGCCAGACCGGCTGTCGCGCTCGCGATGGAGCACTCGGTGCAGCCGAACCGCGTCGTGACCGTATTCGCCGGACAGGATCTCGAGGCCACTGCGCGCGCACGCGCCTATTTTGCGGGCTATCGACCTTCGTCGCCCTCGCTGGCGCTGCTGCGCGACGGCGAGGTCGTGTTCATGCTCGAGCGGCACCAGATTGAGGGTCGGGAGGTCGAAGACATCTCGCGCGACCTGACGGATGCGTACGAGGAGTTTTGCGCCTCGGTCATCTGAGTCGACTCGCACTCGGGACCACGGCCTCTCCGGATCGCACCGGGGGGGCTTTTTTCTTGCCGCGGTTCGAGCCCAACCGGTACATTGCCCGCCCTATGGAATCCTCCAGCCTGCCCGGCTTCCGGGAGTTCTACCCGGATGAGCTCGCTCTGCGGAATCACATCTTCGCCGCCTGGCGCGAGGTGGCCGCCACGTACGGTTTCGTGGAATACGATGGACCGCCGCTAGAGCCTCTGGAGCTGTATACGCGCAAGTCGGGCGAGGAAATCGTCGGACAGTTGTATCAGTTCACGGACCGGGGGGGGCGCGAGGTCGCGCTTCGCCCCGAGATGACGCCAAGCTTCGCCCGCATGATCGCATCCCGTGCGGCCGCGCTCCCAAAGCCGATACGCTGGTTCTCGATCCCGCAGCTCTTCCGCTACGAGCGACCACAGCGCGGCCGGCTGCGCGAGCACTTCCAGCTCAACATGGACATTGTGGGCGAGGCGGACCCGCTGGCAGACGCCGAGCTCGTAGCCGCCGGTGTGGACGCCCTGCGTGCCCTCGGACTGCGGGCCGAGCACATCGTGGTACGCGTGTCGGACCGGAGGCTGATCAGCGGCGTTCTGGGCACCCTGGGGGTGCCCGACGAAGGCCGCCTCCAGGTGTTCGCCGCGCTCGACAAGATGCATCGTGAGAGCGAGGAGTGGGTGCGGGATCGTCTCGGGGTGGCCGGAGCGGACGCGAACGCGATCGATCGTATCCTCGGACTCGCGGATGCTACGCTCGAGAGGCTCTCCGCCGAGTACGGCGACACGCACGACGTGGCGGACGCGATCGGGCGCCTCGAGCGGTTCTTCGCCCACATGCGCGCGTTCGGTCTCGAGGAGTTCGTGGTGTTCGACGCCGGACTGGTCAGAGGACTCGCCTACTACACCGGCACCGTGTTCGAGATTTGGGAACGAAGCGGGCGGCTCCGGGCGATCTGCGGCGGCGGGCGATACGATGATTTGCTGGGCGCGCTCGGCGGAGTCGACCTGCCGGCGGTGGGCTTCGGGATGGGAGATGTCGTGCTGGCCGAGCTCCTGAGAGACCTCGAGCTTCTACCCGACGTTTCGGCGACGGTTCAGGACTACATCGTCTGCGTCTCGGAGGCGGAGCGGCCGCTCGCGCTCGAGCTCGCCATGATCCTGCGTGAGTCCGGCCGCCGCGTGACCTACGACCTCCGGGAGCGCGGAGTCGGACGACAGTTGAAGGCAGCCAACCAGGCCGGAGCAGAACGCGCCATCATTCTCGGGCCGGACGAATTGACCCGAAACGCGGTTATCGTGCGTCTTCTCGAGAGTGGTCAGGAGTCGGAGGTTCAGCTCGACTCACTCCGCGTCTCGGGGAACGCGCAGTGAGCCGTAGGGCCGGCCTGACGCCGCAGTCACAAGACTTCTCCGCCTGGTACAACGAGATCGTACAGGCAGCGGAGCTTGCGGATCGATCGCCGGTCCGTGGTTGCATGGTCATTCGGCCCTATGGATACCGGATCTGGGAGCTGATCCAGAGCGGGTTGGATGGGATGTTCAAGGCGACAGGACACGAGAACGCCTACTTCCCGCTTTTCGTCCCGCAATCCTACCTGGACCGCGAAGCCGATCACGTAGAGGGATTCGCCCCACAAACGGCTGTCGTGACCCACGCGGGCGGAAAGGCGCTCGAGGAGCCGCTCGTCGTTCGGCCGACCTCCGAGGCGATCATCTGGCCCATCCTGGCGGATTGGATTCAGTCGTACCGTGATCTCCCGGTACTGCTCAATCAATGGGCGAACGTGGTACGGTGGGAGCTGCGCACCCGGCCCTTCCTTCGAACCACCGAGTTCCTCTGGCAGGAGGGTCATACCGCGCACGCCACGGAGCGCGATGCGGAGGATGAGGCTCGACGCATGCTTGGCGTATACCGGAGCTTCATGGACGACTACCTGGCGCTCGCGGTCCTGACGGGAGAGAAGACGCAGGACGAGCGTTTTGCCGGGGCGCTGCGCACCTACGCGTGTGAGGCGCTGATGCGAGATGGCAAGGCCCTGCAGGCGGGGACCAGCCATCACCTGGGCCAGAATTTCGCGCGCGCGTTCGATGTGCAATTCCAGACGGAGCAGGGAGAGCACGATTACGTATGGAGCACGTCTTGGGGGGTCTCCACCCGACTCATCGGTGGGCTGATCATGGCGCACGGGGATGATGCGGGGCTCGTTCTCCCGCCCCGCGTCGCGCCCCACCAGGTCGTGATCGTTCCGATCTGGAAGAGTGAGGAAGGACGCGTCCTGGTCCTGGATGCCTGCGCTCCGCTCCGCGATCGGCTCCTGGACCTCGGCGTGCGGGCCCATCTGGACGAGCGCGACACTGTCAGTCCCGGCGCCAAATTCTACGAGTGGGAGCGCAAAGGCGTTCCGGTCCGATTCGAGGTGGGGCCTCGCGACATCGACGCCCAGCAGGCGGTCGTCGTTCGCCGCTTCGTGCCCGAGGGTGACAACCACAAGAAGGTCGTATCGTGGCAGGAGGCGGTCGAGGGCATGCCGACGTTGCTGGAGAACATCCAGGAAGCCATGCTGAACGAGGCGCGGGAGAGGCGGGAGTTCCGATCGGCTCGGAGCATGAGTGACTTCACCGCGTTCCGCGACCGCCTGGAGGAGGAGCCGGGACTCGTATTCACAGGCTGGTGCGGGCGCGCCGAGTGCGCGGACCGGGTGAAGGCGGAGACCAAGGCTACGATCCGAGTGATCCCGGATCCCGAGTTCCAGAGCGACCCCGCGCCGGACACATGCCTGGTCTGCGAGTGCCCCGCCGAGGCGGAGGTCGTGTGGGCCAAAGCGTACTGATGCCCGGACGCGCGCGTCCCCTCCGTCGCGACACGGAAGATGCGCGGCGTATCACAGGGACCGTTCAAGCCGTGACGACAGCGCGGCTTGTGGGAGGGTCATGCCGATGGCGCGCAGATCTACGGTCGCGCCGGAGGGGACCCACGCGTCCGCCAGCTACGGGGCGTGGCCAACGACATCGGGGCGGCGGGCTGCCCGACCCCGGACATGGGTGGGGTCAGAGAGAAGATAAGCGATCGGTACCATGGAGGAACGGGAGTGAGCGGGGTTCTGGTTCTTGACTACGGATCGCAGTACACGCAGCTGATCGCGCGCCGGATCCGCGAGGAACGGGTGTATTGTGAAGTGCATCCGCCGACGCGGACGGTCGAGTGGATACGGGAGTTCTCTCCGCAGGGGATCATCCTCTCCGGAGGACCCGCGAGCGTGTACGACGAGGGCATGCCCGGCGTGGACGCCGAACTGCTCGACCTCGATGTTCCCGTGCTCGGGATCTGTTACGGGATGCAGCTGATCGCCAACAGTGCAGGGGGTGAGGTCGAGCCCGCCGAGCGGCGCGAGTACGGTCGGGCCCGGCTCGAGATCCTGATGAGCGACGGTCTGTTTCGAGGCTTCGCGCCGGGTGAGCAGACACAGGTCTGGATGAGCCACGGCGATGAGTTGCGAGGCGTACCCTCAGGCTTCGAAGTGATCGGCCGTACCGAGACGAACCCCATCGCCGCGATCTCGGCACCGGACCGAAGCGTGTACGCGGTCCAGTTCCACCCCGAGGTGGCGCACACGCACCGGGGCGACGAGATCCTCCGCAACTTCCTATTCGAAATCGCAGGGTGCGAGGGAGATTGGACCCCTGCCAGCATCGTATCCACGCACGTGCAGGCGATTCGGACGCGGGTGGGCGCGGAGCATGTCATCTGCGGTTTGTCGGGGGGCGTTGATTCGTCGGTGGCCGCAGCGCTCGTTCACCGGGCCGTAGGAGACAGGTTGACGTGCATCTTCGTGGACACCGGGTTGCTGCGTAAGGGCGAGAGGCACTCCGTGGAACAGGTGTTCCGAGACCACCTGGGCCTGCGGCTCGAAGTCGTGGACGCCGCCAATCGCTTCTTGGAGCGGCTCGCCGGAGTCGAGGACCCGGAGGAGAAACGAATTCGAATCGGCCACACGTTCATCGACGTGTTCGAGGAGGCCGCCGGTCGTCACGGGGATGCGCGGTTTCTGGTGCAAGGGACGCTGTATCCGGACGTGATCGAATCTGTCTCGGTGTGGGGACCCTCCGTAACGATCAAGTCCCATCACAACGTGGGTGGACTCCGTCCGGACCACCCGTTCGAGCTCATCGAGCCTCTCCGCGAGCTGTTCAAGGATGAGGTCCGGGCCGTCGGGCGCGAGCTGGGGCTTCCCGAAGAGATCGTGGGGCGCCATCCATTCCCTGGCCCCGGGCTCGCGATCCGCGTGCTGGGCGAGGTGTCCCGCGAGGAGCTGAGGATCCTGCGCGAGGTGGATTCCATATACCTGGAAGAGATTCGAAGCGCCGGGCTGTACGACGACATCTGGCAGGCTTTCGCGGTGTTGCTTCCCGTCCGAGCTGTCGGCGTCATGGGGGATTCGAGAACGTACGAGAACGTGGTCGCGCTTCGAGCGGTGACAAGCCGAGACGGCATGACCGCCGACTGGTTCCAATTCCCCTACGACCTCCTTGCCGGTATGTCGAACCGGATCATCAACGAGGTCGAGGGCGTGAATCGGGTAGTATACGACGTGTCGTCCAAGCCACCGGCGACGATCGAGTGGGAGTGACGAGGCTCGACTGCACCGCACGGACAGCGCGCGCCAGCGAAGAACCGACCCAACGGCCCACTGCTCGAGGTGAACGATGCAGATGAACGGATCGGGTGTGAACACACAGCTGGATGAGATGGTCGAATGGCTCGACAACTACTTGAGGATCGCCGAGCTGGAGGACTATCCGGGCGCCATGAACGGCCTGCAACTGGAGAACGATGGACAGGTCGCAAAGATCGGCGCGGCGACCGACGCATCGTTGGCCACGATACAGGCGGCAGCCGGTGCGGGGTGTCAGATGCTACTCGTGCACCACGGCCTCTTTTGGAGAGACGTCTTGCCGATCGTCGGACAAGTGTACCGACGGATGCGGGCGTTGTTCGACGCGAATCTGGCCGTGTACAGCGCGCACCTCCCTCTCGACTCTCACCCGGAAGTGGGTAACAACGTCCTCCTGCTCAAGGCCCTCGGACTCGAGCTCGATGGACGCTTCGGCCAGGCCGGCTCGGTCGATGGCCTGGGCGTGTGGGCGAGCCCCGAGATACCTCGCGCGGAGCTGCTCGGGCGAATCGCGCAGGCTTGCGGCACGACACCCCATCTCATTCCGGGTGGCCCGGAACAGGTAGGGCGCGTCGGGATCATCACAGGCGGCGGCGGCTCGATGATCGCCCAGGCGGCCGAGGCCCGCATGGACACGCTCATCACCGGAGAGGGAAACCACCATACCTACCACGAGGCTATGGAACTGGGCCTGAACGTAATCTACGCAGGGCATTACGCCACCGAGACGTTTGGCGTGAAGGCACTCGCCAGCAAGATCGCACAGCGATTCGGGGTCGAGTGGGAGTTCTTGGACGCGCCGACCGGACTGTAGATCCGGCAGGTCGCTGACGAACCTGAACCATCGCCCGGGGCACCCGGTCGTGGGACGCGATCCTGATCCTCAGAACACCGAAATCTTGATGTCCTTCAGGTAGCGCTCCGGGTGCTCGCGCAGGTCTTTCGTAAGAAGCGCGATCTCCTCGGTGGCAGTTTGGAGATTGGCGATCGCTCCCCGCATTTCGTCGTACAGAGCCTCATCCGTCAACATCTTGCCGAACGTCCCTTCACCCGCGTCGAGCCTGGCCGTGATCGACGCGAGCGATTGACTGGTCGAGTCGAAGCTCGCGCTGGCCGTCGCCAGCCGGTTCGTCAGCGTGTCCAGGTTCGCGATCGCCCGATCCAGATCCGGACGATCGGCGACGTCGGCGAGACGCCCCGAGGCCTGGTCCAGGTTCGCCAGCAGCGAGCTCAGCGATTCGCGCTCCGCGCGGACGAGGCTCTGTAGCTCTCGCATGGCCGCGGCGAACGCGGATGAGCTCTCCCGGATGTCCGACACCGTCCGCTCCGAGAGCACATCTTCGATCCGCTCCATGATAACGCCGGTTTCGTCCCCCAGGTTGGCCGCGAGTGACTGGAGGTCGGCCGACCTGCCGAGCTGGATGGTGTCTCCCGAAGCGAGGATCCGATCAGAGGCTCCCGGGATCAACTCCAACATTTGAGTACCGAGAAACCCGGCGGGTCGAATTACACCGCGTGTATCCGCCGGGAGATCGACTTCGTGATAGATCCCCAGGCCGATGACCACGCGGAAGCCGTCCAACTGCACCGACTCCACTTCGCCCACCTCGATGCCCAGAAGGTAGACCCTCGCGTCATCGGTTATCTGGCCGGCTTCCGGCGCGATTCCGTGGACTCGGAGGTGGGGTCCGGTGAGGCGCGCGTTGCTGATCCAGAATAGCCCGACCACGAGGGCCAGGAGAGCGATGAGGACAAGAAGCCCCACCTGCAGCTCCGCGCCCCGATCTCGAATCCCTGGATCCCTCATGCCACACCTCCAGGCACCACATCGCCTTCCGCCGGACCCGGTTGGGACGACGGGTCGAGGAATCCGCGCACCACCGGATCCTCGGTATGTCGAAGTTGCTCCGGCGTGCCCTCGGCACGCACGATGCCATCCGAGAGCAGCACGATCCGGTCGGCCAAGAAGAACGCGGACTCGACGTCATGCGTGACGATCACGCTCGTACCTCCGACTTCCGCACTCACCCGCTCGATGAGCTCGTTGATGCGGGCCGCATTGACGGGATCCAGCCCTGTCGTCGGCTCGTCGTACAGCACATAGGGCTCCCGTCCGATGATCGCTCGCGCGATCGCGACTCTCTTCTGCATGCCGCCCGAGAGCTCCGCGGGGAGCAGCGTCTCCACATCGGGCGTGAGGTTAACGAGCGAGAGCGCCTCCCGCACCTGGGCCTCGCAATCCGCGCCCGGCTCGTCGCACGCCCCCTCGCGCAAGCCGAGAAGCAGGTTGCCACGCACAGTCAGCGAATCGAACAGAGCCGAGTTCTGGAATACGTAGCTGATGCGCTCTCGCACCGTCGCGATCTCGTGGCGATCGGCGCGCGCGACCGAGATCCCGTCCACCAGCACATCTCCCTCATCGGGATCCATGAGCCCCACGATATGCTTCAGCAGAACGCTCTTTCCCGTGCCGGAAGGGCCCATCACGACGAGGCTCTCCCCCTCCGCGATCGTCAGGTTCACGCCGCTCAGAACCCGCTTTCGATTCAGCGTCTTGTGGAGGTTACGGATCTCGATCATGAGAAGGCCTTGTACACTGGCGCGAGAACCACATCCAGGGTCATGATCGCCACGATGATCGCCACCACGGCCTTGGTCGCCGTCCGCCCGACGCCGGACGCCCCTCCTTCCGCTCGCAAACCCACGTAGCTGGCGGTGAACGTGATCGTAAAGCCGAATGCGACCGCTTTCACCAGCGAGTAGATGAGCGCGGCGGAATGGTAATACCCGCGGGCACCGAGAACGTACTCGCCGCTCGTCATCGGCAGCACGGTGACCGCCGTGAGCCACCCACTCGCGATTCCCATGATGTTCGCCAAGCACACGAGGGGCACCAGCATGATGGTTCCGGCAACCACGCGTGGCACCACCAACTCGACGACCGGGTCGCGGCCGAGCGTGAGAAGGGCATCGATCTGCTCCGTGACTTTCATCGTCCCGAGCTCCGCGCCGATCCCCGCGCCCATTCGACCCGCGAGCACGATGGCGGTCAGGACCGGCCCGAGCTCCGTCAGCATCCCTCCCGCGACCGAGCCTGCCACGATGGAGAGGGGCAGTCCAGCCGCCATCTGGTTGAACGTCTGCTGAGCGAGAACCGACCCGGCGAGGGCCCCCATCAGAAGCACGAGAGCCAAGCCATCCACCGCGATTCGCTTCGCCTGAGCGATGGCCTCGGCCCAGTACCGCGAGGGGTGCCCCAGCGCGAGGATGGTGGCCCAGAAGAGCACGCCCGCACGGCCCGCGTGTAAGGCGGCGCCGCGCCCCGCCCGTCCCAAGCGAATGAGCGCGCGACCGATCACGGTCGGCGAAGGCCCGTCGTGTCGGGTGACTCGAGCTGCGAGTCGGCGTCCGGTGTGTGTCCACTCGCCAGCTCGTCGGCTCGAGCGGCGATCAGCTCCCAGAGGGCGGCCATCGACCCCGGATCGGAACCATGCAGCTCCGCGAACCGCTCCAGGTCTTCGACGCTGAGGCCGCGCTCTTGGAGTATGGTGAAGCGGGCAGAGTCGGCGGCCAGCGAGTCACGCAGGCTGAAACGCCATCTGAGGGACATCAACTCCGACATCGCTTCAACGTATGCGGAGTCATCCATGACGTCCGCGGAGCCACCCCCTCCGCCACAACCCGCGATGGACGCGGCCAGAACCCACGCAGTCAGCGCCCCGCTCGTCCTACCCGCGCGCCGATCCAGCCCGTTGGAGCCAGTTCTCATTCGAGCCTTTCGAGCACCGTGCACAAAACGGAGTAGAACCTGTCGACCGACTCGACGTGCACCCGCTCATCCGGCGAGTGGGGGAACTCGATCTGTGGTCCGAACGAGACCATGTCCATGCCTTCGATCTTCTCGCCGATGATCCCGCATTCGAGGCCCGCGTGCACGGCGCCTACTTCAGGCTCGCCCATCATCTCCGTGTACACACCCTTCACCGTCGCCAGGAGCGCCGAGCCGACGTCGGGCTGCCAGCCTGGGTACCCATCGCCCTCGGTCACGTCCGCATGAACCAAGGAGGCCGCGGCGCGTATGCGCTGGCGCAGCGCCGACAACGCCGAGTCGACCGAGCTCCGGCTGCTGAGCAGGATGTCCAGTCCACCCTCCGTCGGCGTCACTGTGGCCAGGTTGGTGCTCGTCTCCACCAGCCCCGGAATGTCGTAGCTCATCGACATCGCCCCGTGGGGCAGCGCGGTGACAAGCCCCAGCGTTCGCGATGTGGACGCCGAGTCCATCACTGATTGGACGGCGCCGGCGTCCGAGATCTCGAAGCTCAACCCCGGATCGACCGCCGCGAACTCCTTCTGAATCGCTTCGGCCTCCACCTGGAATCGAGCTCGGAAGCTGTCCGTCCCGGCTTCCGACAATACCACCGTCGCCGACGCCTCGCGGGGAATCGCATTGTGGGCGTTGCCACCCGCGAACGACGCGAGCTGGAACGCCTCCTCGAGCGAAGCAGCGTACAACGCGCGGGCAAGCAACCGGATCGCGTTGCCGCGCTGCAAATGGATGTCGACCCCGGAGTGTCCACCACGAAGACCGCTGACCCGTACGGAAAGAGCCGTGACCCCCTCCGGGGGCGATTCCCGGGAGACCGGCAGGTGGAGGTGCGAGTCCGCGCCACCGGCGCATCCGATCGTGATCACCCCCTCCTCCTCGGAATCGAGGTTGAGCAAACGGCGGCCGTTCAGCATGTCGGGCTCGAGACTCGCGGCCCCCGTCAGACCCGTTTCCTCGTCGACCGTGAACAACAGCTCCAGCGGACCGTGAGACAGGTCCGGGTCCTCCTCGATCGCCAACATGGCGGCCACCCCGACCCCGTTGTCGGACCCCAGGGTCGTCCCATCCGCAGTCAGGTACTCTCCTTCCAGCAACGGCTCGATCGCATCTGTCTCGAAGTCGAGCGCGACGCCGGAGTTCTTCTCCTGAACCATGTCGAGATGGGCCTGGAGGATGGTGGCGGGCACGCTCTCGCGCCCCGGCGCAGCGGGCTTGCGCACCACCGTATTGCCGGCGGCGTCCACTTCGTACTCGAGGCCGTTACGCTCCGCCATCTGGATCACGTACTCGCGCATTCGCCCCTCGTCCTTGGACGCGCGCGGAATCGTCAAGATGTGGTCGAAGTGCGCCCATAGCGCATGCGGCTTGAGCTCGGACACGAATGTCATCGGATCTCTCCTCCGGTGTGGACCGGCATTCGAATTCGCTCGGTTCCCACTGGCGCATCGCGACGCGTGCGCACAGCTTCCTGCACGTTATCGCCCAAGCGGAAACTCGTCCACGGAGGAGGTCGGATGAGCGATCAGAAGTCCTCGCCGTACGTATCTGGAGCCACCCAGATGGCGGAGCTCACGTTCAAGGCTCTGGCCCTGGGTGTGTTGATGGCCGTCGTGCTCGGGGCCGCCAACGCCTACATCGGGATGAAGGCGGGGCTCACCGTCGCCGCCACCTTCCCCGCGGCCGTCGTCGCCATGGCCGCCTTGCGCCCCTTCCGGGGCACGGTGCTGGAGGAGAACATCGCGCGCACGACTGCCTCCGTGGGGGAGGCGCTCGTCGCGGGAGCGATATTCACTCTCCCCGCCTTCATCATCGCGGGGGCGTGGGAGGATCTCCGGTACTGGGAGAGCACCGCGATCATGCTGGTCGGTGGTCTGCTCGGCGTGCTGTTCGTGATCGTCCTCCGTCGCACGCTGGTGGTCGAAGCCGAGCTTCCGTTCCCGGAGTCGGTTGCGGCTGCGGAAATCGTCAAGGCGGGCCAGAGGGGTGAAACCGGCGCCAAGTACGTGTTCGGCGCGATGGGCCTCGCAGGCCTGTGGGAACTGTTCAAGAACTCCAACGGCATCCTGTTCATCCAGGAGCGCACCGAGGCCGTGTTCGAGTTCGGCCGCTCATCGATCGAGATGTTGGGGAGTCGGATCGAGTACGCGGGCGGGATGCTCGTCTCCTCGCCATCGGCGTCGCCGGCCCTCATGGGGGTGGGCTTCATCGTCGGCTCGAGGGTGAGCGCGGTGTTGTTCAGCGGAGCGGTGATGGGCTGGCTCCTACTGGTACCCCTGGCCCTGTTCCTCAACCCCGGACTCGCAGAGACCGTGGGGGGTGGCGCGACATTCGGAGAGCTGGCCAACGAAGTTTGGGCAAGACAGGTCCGCCCGCTCGCCGTCGGCACGATGATCGTGGCCGCCTTCTATACGCTGTATACGCTGAAGGGCGCTCTCGTAAGGGGAATCGGGAGGGCGTTGGGAGACATCAACGTCAAGGGCACGTCAGAAGCCGTCGACCGGACCGAGCTCGATCTGAGCTTGTCGCGCATCATTCCGGCGATCGGCGTCATGGCCGTCGCCACCTTCGCTCTCTACTACTTCTTCACGGGCTCGCTGATCGGGGCGCTGACGCTGACCGCCGTGATGGTCATCCTCGGCTTCCTGTTCGCCGCCGTGGCCGGGTATCTGGTGGGGTTGATCGGTAGCTCGAACAACCCGATTTCCGGACTCACCCTCAGCGCGCTGCTCATCGCGGCGGTGCTGATGGTCGCGCTCGGAGTCGTGAGCGTGCAGGGCGTCGCGGGTGTGCTCGGCGTGGCAGGGGTCGTCTGCTGCACCGCGGGCGTTGCGGGCGACATGATGCAGGACCTGAAGGTGGGCCACATCCTCGGCGGCACACCCCGACGCATGCAGCTCGCCGAGATCGTGGGGGTGATCGTCGCTTCGATGGTGCTGGCCTTCGCCCTCATGGCGCTGCACCAGGCATACACGATCGGCTCGGCAGAGCTCCCGGCGCCACAGGCAGGGTTAATGGCCCTCATGGCGAACGGGATCGTCGGTGGCGAGATGGCCTGGCCGCTGGTGATCGCGGGCATGCTGTTCGCCGTCGGGCTGATTCTCATCAGCGCCCCTTCGCCGATGCTGATCGCCGTCGGCATGTACCTCCCGTTCTACTCCACGGCGGCGATCTTCGTGGGCGGCGTGATCCGCTGGTTCCTCGAGCAGCGTCTGGATGCCGGAGGTGCGAGCGAGGAGGACAAGACGAAGGCCCGCAACACCGGGGTGCTCCTCTCGTCCGGGTTTATCGCAGGCGAGTCGCTGATGGCCGTACTTCTGGCTTTCCTCTTGATCGGAGGTGACTTCATCCCGTTCCTCGTGAGCATGAGGGAGCGGCTTACCCCGACCTTCGAGCCGAGCTTCTTGCTCAGCCTGATCGTCTTCCCGGCTCTGATCTACATGCTGGTCATCTTCCCGATCAAGAAGATGAGGGAGCGAGCCGGCGGACCGCGGTAGCCGAGCGGCTGGCTCCTCTCGAGCGACCGATCAGGGGGCGGCTCCAGCGGGGTCGCCCCCTTCCTGCATCTTCACGCCATGGGCCCCCGAGTGGAAGAAGTTGTTGTTACCCGCCGTGCTGGTCGGGTGCGTCGGGTCAGCCCCGGTGGAAGCGCCGCCTCCCGTAGCGAGCGTCGTTGTCGGACCCCTCACGGCCGATGTGCTCATCAAACACGAGACACAGACCTCGGCGCGCACGGACGCGGAAGATGGCAGTGAGCTGTTTGGCCGACCGGTCCAAACCGACGACGGTGTCTGCGTCGATCCTCTACGCCAGCGGACGCTGATGCATGGCCCGGCGAGGCCGCTTTCCGGCTGCGGCCGTGAAGTCCCGCACGGCATAGTGGCTGACAGCGGTATGCCTTACTGGCAGCACTGAGTTCGACCGCCCCCGCCGGACCGCCGCATCGGCGGAAAAACCCGCCAATTCGGGCTCTTCACAGGGCATGCCTCTTGCCCGACAATCCCCTACGGTGGGTACGCGCAGCGAGCACGATCAGGCACGCGATCGGCTCGCTCGCCGTGAGATTCGACAGAGAACGTTCCACGCCTGCCAGCAATGTTACGGGATGAACAGCTGATACACTCACGCGGGAGGATTCTGTGAACGACGAGCGAGAGACCGGAGGCTGGGAGGACCCGACGGCGCCCGAGGGAGAGACGGGGAACTCGCAGGCCGACGGCTACGCCGACGCCGGCGACGAGGGCGAGCCTGCGTCGAGCGAGAGCCACGAGGGAGGCAGCGAAGGCCAGGAGGAGAGCTCGGCCGGCCGTCATTGGAACCCGTGGGGTTCCTTCTCGGAGTTTCAGGACACCGTGAGCGACATCGTGGATTCGGCCCTGAAGAACGTGGGTCCGATGGCCTCCGGCAGGTATCCGCGCTATGACCTGATCGAGGTCCCCGGCGAAGGGTATTGGATCCTGATGGATCTTCCCGGACTGCACCGCGACGACCTCGAGGTCACGACCGTGGGCGACGAGCTGACGGTCAGTGGACAGCGGGCCAGGCCCGAGTTGCCCAATGGGGCCGAGGTGCGTCGGTCCGAGCGTGGATTCGGACGTTTCCGGCGCTCGATAAGGATGCCCGCCGATGTCGATGTGAGTAGGGTCGGCGCCAAGCTGGAGAACGGAGTCCTGCGGCTAACCCTACCACGCCGCACCGACACCGAAGGACACCGGGTGGAGATCGATTGACGATGATTCCCGCCGATCGACTGACCGTCAAAGCGGCGGAAGCCGTCCAGGATGCGGCGTCTCGCGCTCGACAGGCAGACAACCCCGCAGTCGAGGACCTGCACCTGCTGTCGGCGCTGCTGGAGCAGGAGGGCGGTGTGATCGTGCCGGTCCTGCAGAAGATCGGTGTGGAGATTCGGGGGCTCCAGGCTACGCTCCAGGCGCACCTCGGCCGCCTGCCCAAGCAGTCCGGCGGTACACCGACCGCCAGCCGGGAGCTCGAGCGCATCCTCGGGGCGGCGGATACGGCCGCGGGCGAGATGACCGACAGCTACCTCTCGACCGAGCACCTGCTGCTCGGGCTGGCCGGGAAGCACGCCAGCTCGACGCGACCGATGCTGGAGGACGCGGGCGCGGACGAAGGCAGGATTCGCCAGGCGATCGAGGAGGTTCGCGGCCCGCACCGCGTGACGGACCAGGATCCCGAAGGGAAGTACCGAGCCCTCGAGCGGTACGGGGTCGATCTCACGTCGCAGGCGCGTGCAGGAAAGCTGGATCCGGTGATCGGGCGCGATACCGAAATCCGGAGGATCATGCAGGTCCTGTCCCGCCGTACCAAGAACAACCCTGTCCTGATCGGCGAGCCCGGGGTCGGGAAGACGGCCATAGTCGAGGGCCTCGCGCAACGGATCGTGGCGGGAGACGTGCCGGAGTCATTGCGAGACAAGCAGCTCATCCAGCTCGACATCGCCGCGATGGTAGCCGGGGCGAAATACCGGGGTGAGTTCGAAGAACGGTTCAAGGCCGCCCTGAAAGAGATCACGGAGTCCGGTGGCCGCTACGTCGTGTTCATCGACGAGTTGCACACCGTCGTCGGCGCGGGCGCTGCCGAGGGAGCGGTGGACGCCGGCAACATGCTCAAGCCACCGCTGGCCCGCGGCCAACTCCGAATGATCGGCGCTACGACCCTCGATGAGTATCGCAAGAGGATCGAGAAAGACCCGGCGCTCGAGCGTCGCTTCCAGCCGGTGTTCGTGGGTGAGCCCTCCCTCGACGAGACGATCGCGATCCTGCGCGGCCTGAAAGAGCGCTACGAGGTACACCATGGCGTGCGGATCACCGATCCCGCGCTCATCGCGGCGGCGCGGCTCTCCGATCGCTACATCGGTGACCGTTTCCTACCCGACAAGGCGATCGACCTGATCGATGAGGCGGCTTCGAGGCTGCGAATCGAGATCGACTCGATGCCCGAGGAGATCGACGAGATCGAGCGCCGCGTGACCCAGTTGGAGATCGAGCGCGAGGCCCTCAGAGACGAGACCGATTCACGGAGCCGGGAACGGCTGGCCGGTCTCGAAGAGGAGTTGGCCGGGGTCCGGGAGGAACTGGCCGCACTCAAAGCGCGCTGGCTATCGGAGAAGGACGCGATCGAGAGCGTACGCGAGCTGAAGCGCGAGACCGAGGAGCTGGGTATCGCGGTGGAGCGGGCGACCCGCACCGGTGATCTGGCTCGCGCGGCCGAGATCACCTACGGGGAGATCCCCAAGGCGCGGGACGAGCTGGAAGCGGCCGAATCCAGGCTCTCCGAGCTTCAGGCGCAAGGCTCCTTCCTGAAAGAGGAGGTGCACGCCGAGGATGTCGCGGAAGTCGTGGCCTCGTGGACGGGAATCCCGATGGCCCGCATGCTCGAAGACGAGAAGGAGCGCCTCACGAAGCTCGAGGATCACCTGCATCGGCGCGTCGTCGACCAGGCGCATGCGATCGTGGCGGTCTCCAACGCGGTCCGCAGGAGCCGGGCGGGGCTCCAGGACCCGAATCGACCGATCGGGAGCTTCATATTCCTCGGACCCACCGGAGTGGGCAAGACCGAGACGGCGCGTGCCCTGGCCGAGTTCCTGTTCGACGACGAGGGGGCGCTCGTCCGGATCGACATGTCCGAGTACATGGAGCGCCACGCGGTCGCCCGTCTCATCGGTGCCCCGCCCGGGTACGTCGGGTACGAAGAGGGAGGTCAGCTCACCGAGGCGGTACGCCGGCGCCCCTACTCGGTGGTGTTGTTCGATGAGATCGAGAAGGCACACCCCGAAGCGTTCAACATCCTCCTCCAGATCCTGGATGACGGACGTCTCACCGATGGCCAGGGCCGGACCGTCGACTTCCGCAACACGGTCCTCATCATGACCAGCAACATCGGGAGCTCGTTCATCCTCGAGCGATCCGAAGCGGGCGCTGCCTGGGAGGAGGTCGAGGATTACGTGCGTGGGGGGCTGCGCGAGCACTTCAAGCCCGAGTTCTTGAATCGAATCGACGAGACTCTGCTCTTCCGTCCGCTGTCTCGCGAGGACCTCGTGAGCATCGTGGATCTCCAGCTCCGGCGCGTCGCGCGTACGCTCTCCGAGCGGCAGGTGTCGATCGAGGTCACACCCGCGGCGCGGCGTGCGATCGCCGAGTCCGGGTACGAGCCGGCGTTCGGAGCGCGTCCCCTGAAACGCGCGATCCAGCGAATGGTGACCGACCCGCTCGCCATGGCTTTTCTCGAAGGACGTTTCCACGACGGCGACTCGATTCGCGTCGATGCGGCGCCGGGGGAGCCGGCATTGTCGTTCGAGGTTGCCCCGGCCACGTCCGCCGAGTCCGCGAGCGACGAATCCGTGATTGATCCGAACTCGCACGAATCCGCGCGGAACGAGGCCCCCATCGAGCCGGCGGGAACCGGTGGCTGAGCGATACAGGGTGAAGACGGGTCTGGAGGGTCTCCGGGCCCCACGGTTGGGCTGCAAGCGCGGCGGTGGTAGCATGTAACGTGGTGTGGAGCGGACTCGAGTGGGTGGCTCAATCAGGGAGGTGAGGATGCGCGAGATCGTACGGGGGCCGGCAGCCGGTCTTTTCGCACTCGTACTAGCCGGGTGCGCGTCGGGCGGTGGTCTTTCGCAGGGCCCGGATGCATACGGGGCGCTCTCGTCGCAGAGCGCGGTGG
>JBDHHV010000049.1:0-20222 GCA_039589195.1 Gemmatimonadota bacterium
CCGAGAGTCGGTCCTGCACATCGCGCATCATGATGTGCACGATCTCACCGATCTGCTTGCGATCGAGCGGATGGAAGACGATCACCTCCTCCACTCTGTTCAGGAACTCGGGCGTGAACACCCGCTCGACCTCGTCGGTCACTCGCTCCTTGATCCGCGCGTACTCGAACCCGGTGTCGTCGGTCTCGAAGCCCAGCTTCGACGTGGTGGCGAGATCTCGGGTGCCCACGTTGGACGTCATGATCAGGACCGTGTTCTTGAAGTCGATCACACGCCCGTAATTGTCCGTCAGTCGCCCCTCATCCAGAACCTGGAGCAGGATGTTGAACACATCCGGGTGGGCCTTCTCGATCTCATCCAGAAGCACGACGCAGTACGGCCGGCGACGTACCGCCTTGGTGAGCGTCCCGCTGTCCTCGTATCCGACGTATCCCGGTGGCGCACCGATCAGGCGGCTTACCGAGAACTTCTCCATGTACTCGGACATATCGACGCGCACGAGCGCGCCCTCGTCCACGAACAGGAAACGCGCCAGCTGACGGGCGAGCTCGGTCTTCCCGACCCCGGTCGGACCACAGAAGATAAAGCTGCCGATGGGCCGGTTCGGGTCCTTCAGACCGGCGCGGCTGCGCCGAATCGCCCGACTGACCGCCTGGATCGCCTCGTGCTGCCCGACGATCGACCTGTGCAGCTCCTCCTCCATCCGGAGCAGCCGCTCCGTCTCCGCCTCCTGGAGCCGGGTGACGGGGATTCCGGTCCAGCGCCCGACGATGAACGCGATGTCCTCTTCCGAGAGGGTGGGCCGGAACTCCTCCTGCTGCCGTTCCCATTCGTCCCGGCGGCGCTTGATCTCCTCCTGGATCTCCTTCTCCCGATCCCGCAGGTATGCGGCGCGCTCGAAGTCCTGGTCGCGGATCGCCTCCGACTTCCACTCTGCGAGCTCCTCGAGCTGCTCCTGAAGCTCCTGTACCTCGGCGGGCGGGACCTGAGCCCCGAGCCGCGCGCGGGCGCCGGCCTCGTCCACGACATCGATCGCCTTGTCCGGGAGGAAGCGGTCCGTGATGTACCGGTTCGCGAGCTTGGCGGCCGCCACGAGCGATTCATCGGGGATCACCACGCCATGGTGCTCCTCGTAGTACTTGCGGAGCCCCTTCAGGATCTCGACGGTTTCATCCAGCGTCGGGGCCTCGACGATCACGGTCTGGAAACGCCGCTCTAGCGCGCCGTCCTTCTCGATGTACTTCCGGTACTCGTTCAGAGTGGACGCCCCGACGCATTGAAGCTCGCCACGCGCGAGCGCGGGCTTCAGCATGTTCGATGCGTCGATCGCGCCTTCGGCCGCGCCCGCCCCGACGAGCGTGTGGAGCTCGTCGATGAACAGTATGACCCCGTCGTTCTGGGAGATCTCGTTGACGATGGCCTTCAGGCGCTCCTCGAACTGACCGCGGTACTTGGTCCCCGCGATTACGGCGGCCATGTCGAGCGCGAGGACCCGGTGGTCCTTGAGGCTGTCCGGCACCTCGCTGCGCACGATGGACTGGGCCAGTCCCTCGACGATCGCGGTCTTCCCGACCCCGGGCTCCCCGATCAGCACAGGGTTGTTCTTCTTGCGGCGCGAGAGGACCTCCATCACCCGCTCGATCTCTTCGTGTCGTCCGATCGTCGGGTCGAGCTTGCCCTGCGATGCGAGCTCGGTCAGATCGCGGCAAAAGTGGTCCAGCGCGGGTGTCTTGGACTTCTTCTCCGACTTGCTGCTCGGTGGAGCCTCGCTGGCGGGCGGACCACCCTCCGGCATGTCGGTGCCGAGCAGCTTCAACGTCTCGCCTCGCGCCTCATCCAGCCCGATCCCGAGCTCGCCCAGGACCTTCGCGGCGAGCCCCTTCTCCTCGCGCAGGAGCCCGAGGAGCAGATGCTCGGTTCCGACATAGCTATGGTTCAGCTCGCGAGCCTCGGCCATCGCGTATTCGAGGACCTTCTTGGCGCGCGATGTATAGGGGAGCTCACCGATCGTGGAGGTGCTCTTGCCGTGCCGGACGTTCTCCTCCACGAGCCTGTGGAGCTCATCCAGGTCGGCGGAGAGGTTGGCGAGAACCGCGGCCGCGACGCCCTCTCCCTCGCGGATCAGCCCCAGGAGGATATGCTCGGTGCCCACGTAGTCGTGCTGAAGGCGGATCGCCTCCTCGCGAGCCATCGCGAGCACTTTGCGAACCCGGTCGGTGAAATTGTAGTTCATGCGCTCCTCAAGCTTGCGTCACCGGATCGGCCCCGATTTTCCCTACGCCCCGCGCCCACGCTCCTCCGACTGATCCGCCGCCTCATCCGCTGCCAACGCCTCTCGGACGAACGTGGCGCGAAAGACATCCGCGTCCGTTTCGTCGAGCCTCCGGCGGGCGGCGCGCTCGAGGTGCGCTGTCTGCGCGTAGATCATAATACGGCTGACCGTCTGTACACAGGGTGTTTGGAGAAGTTTCAGCGACAGCCCCAATCGCACCCCCGACAGCAGGTTCATCATCTCTTCGAAAGGAATGCTGCGAGCATTCCGAAGGATCCCGTACGCGCGCCACACCTTATCCTCGAGTACGGCGGGTGCTTCCCTGAGGAGCACGGCCCGCGCTTGCTTTTCGTAGTCGATGACCCGGGCCACGATGCTCCCGAGGTGGTCGATCAGATCCTCTTCGCTCTTACCGAGCGTCGTCTGGTTCGAGATCTGGAAGAAGTTCCCGACGATCTCGGACCCCTCTCCGTATAGACCTCTGTATGTGAGCCCGAGTTGCCCGATCCCTTGAAGCACCTTGTGGATTTCCTTGGTGAGCACGAGGCCCGGGAGGTGTATCAGGACCGACGCCCGGAGTCCCGTGCCCACGTTGGTCGGGCACGAAGTCAGAAAACCGAACTCATGGTGAAAGGCGTACGGGAGACGCTGCCCGATCTCCTCGTCCAGCTGTTCAACGTCCTTCCAGGCCCGTTCGAGCTGGAAGCCTCCCGCGAGGACCTGTAGACGCAGGTGGTCCTCCTCGTTGATCATCAAACCGAGCGACTGCCCGCTTTGGACCGCGAGCGCCGAGGCTCGCAGCGGCGCACCATCGTGACCGCCGATCAGCTCGTGGCTGACCAGGTGCCGTTCGAGCAGACGCGCCCGCTCGCTCGCCTCGAGATCGGACATCTTCCAGAAGTCCGCATCACCGAGCACCTGGTTGTCGTCGAGCGCCTCGAAAGCCCGCGCGAGAACCCGATCGCGGTCCTCGCCGGAGGCACGACTCGCGAACGGAAAGCCCTGGAGGTTCCGCGCGAGACGCACGCGGGTAGAGAGCACGATCTCGTAATCGGGTCCCCGCTCTTCGAGCCAGCTCAACCCATGCCCGTCCACGTCGTTCCCTTCCCTGAGCATCCCGGTTACTTGTTACTCTACGACGCTGAGCTCGAGGATCTCGTCGCGGAGATCGGCCGCGGCTTCGAAATCCTCGATCTCGACCGCACGCTCCAGCCGTCGACGGAGTGTAGCCAGGCGCAGGTCGCGGTCATCGAGATCGCTCGCCGCGCTCAAATAGACTTTGCCGATATGCTGGCTCGCTCCGTGGACACGACGCAGTAGCCTCCGGAGCTGGGGTGAGAAGTGGGCGTAGCATTGGGAGCAGCCGAGGCGGCCGGTCTTTCGGAAATCCTCCGCCGTCGTGCCACAGTACGGACAGGCTTCCTGAGCGCCCGAAAGCGCGGTCTCCTGACTGCCCTCGCCCATGTGGGCCAGGAAGTCGGCGATCGGCGGCTCCGGAGGCGTGGAGGAACTGACCCCCCTCTCCGCCGCGCACGACGAGCAGAGATGGATCGTGGTCATCTCGTCCTTCACGATCTCCGTGAGGTGGATCTCGGCGTCCCGTTCTCCGCAGTGCTCGCAGCGCATCGTATCCCGGCCGTGGCGCCTCGTCTTCCAGGTGAAGAGGACTGTCGTCCCCTATTCCTCCGTCCGTTCTGCCAGCGCATGCCTCATTCCGCCCAACTCGGGCTTCCGGCGTGCCGTCGAGGTCGTGGCGAAACGGGCTCTCCTCCGACCTTCCGAAACCGCCTCACGTGCGGGGAGGCGGCTCCGGCAATCCCGTCCGCCCGCGATGCGCGTGGCAGACAGCCCTTCGAATGGCAATTTACACGAGGCCCCGAGTCGGCGCTCAAGCGTGCTGAAGCTGTCCCCCTTCGAGTCGAAGCACCCGGCCGGCTCGCTGGGCCAGCGAGCGATTATGCGTCACCACGATGAGCGCGCTCCGGTGCCGTTCGAGCAGTCGGAACAGCAAATCGTGGAGACGCTCGCTGGCCTCGATGTCCAGGTTGCCGGACGGCTCGTCCGCCAACAACAGGTGGGGATCGTTCGCCAGGGCCCGGGCCACGGCCACCCTCTGTTGCTCGCCGCCCGAGAGCTTACGTGGGCGATGGTGCGCCCGCTCCACCAACCCTACTTGCTCGAGAAGCTCGAACGCTCGTTTCTCGGCCGCCTCTCGGCTCACGCCCGCGATCAGTTGCGGCACCATCACGTTCTCGACCGCCGAGAAGTCGCGCAGCAGGTGGTGGAACTGGAATACGAACCCGACGTAGCGGTTGCGGAGCGCCGCGAGCGTCACGTCATCCAGGTCGCCAACGCGCCGGTCGCCGAGCCACACGTCGCCCGAGGTCGCTCGATCCAGCGCTCCCAGGAGATGAAGCAGCGTGGACTTACCCGAGCCGCTCGGACCGACGATCGCCACCGCGTCGCCCGCGGGGACCTCGAGATCGACACCACGCAACACGTGGATCTCACCCCCATCCGCCGCAACGAAGGTGCGATGAAGATCGTGCGCCTCGATCACGGGGCGCGAGCCGTTCTCACTCATGCCGGATCGCGTCGACGGGTGTGAGCTTGGCCGCTTTGGCCGCGGGATAGAGTGTGGCGATGAAGGAAATCAGGATCGACCCCAGCAGGATGAGGATCATGTCCCTGGCTTCCAGGGAGATCGGCAGCTTGTCGATAAAATACACGTTGCTCGGGAGCGTGATGAACTCGTAGCGGTGAAGAAGCCAGGCCAGCAGAGCCCCCAGCGCTCCGCCCAGCGCGGTACCGACCAAACCGATGAACAGCCCCATGTGCATGAAAACGCGCTTGATCCCTTTTGCCGTCAAGCCCATCGAGCGGAGGATGCCGATCTCGCGCGTCTTGTCGCCGACCATCATCACGAGTGTCGAGACGATGTTGAAGGAGGCGACGAGCACGATGAGCGTCAGGATGACGGCCATTGCGATCTTCTCCAGAAACAGCGCCGAGAACAGGTTCGCGTTCTGTTCCTGCCAACCGTCCACCTTGTAGGGGTACCCGAGACTCCCCTCGACACGCGCGGCGACTTCGCCCGCCTGCCATGGATCGCGTACGTCGAATTCGACGCCGGTCACGCCATCGTCGAGGCCGAGAAGCGCCTGCGCCTCGCCGAGGTCGACGAACGAGAGCTTGGTGTCGAATTGGTATAGCCCCGTCTGGAAGACTCCCGTGACCTCGAACCGCCTCAGCTGTGGCTGGAACCCTGTCGGCGTCAGCGGCGTGTTCTGGATCGAGGCTGCGGTGACCAGCTTGCCCACGTACAGCCCCAGCCGATCCGCCAACCCACGGCCGACCACCATGCCGGGATGCCCCGACTCGGTCTCCACGAACGGTAGATCACCGACCACGAGGTGCTCGCTCACGCCCGTCACCGTGAGCGCATCGGCGTCATTGACGACGCCTCGCATGACCACGCCTTCGTTATAGTTCTCACCCGCGCTGAGGAGGATCTCCGTGTAGATGAAGGGGGCCGCCGCGACCACGTCCGGATCCGACTGGATGCGCTCGAGGACGAGCGGCCAGGCGTCCATCCGGAACGCGTTTCCGATCTGTAGCGTGACCGCGTGCGGGCCGCCGCTCAGGATCCGCTCGCGCAGGTCCCTCTGAAGACCGCTGAGCACCCCGATGACCACGATCAGCGCCATGACGCCCACGGCCACACCACCGACGGCGATCCATGTGATGAAAGAAACCAGTCCCCGTCGACCACCCAGATACCGCCGAGCGACGTAGCGCTCCAGCGCACGCGTGTCCTCCGACGCCGGTGGTGGCAGGCTGGATGGCGCACCCGTCGGTCCCTCCGCGCCGCCGGCCGACGTGGGCTCGGCTGGCGTAGCCTCGGCGGCCATGGCGTCAGAGGCGCCGATCGCGTCTTCGGCCTGACCCCTCACTCGCCCTCCTCGGGACGCAGGATGGGATAGAGGATCACTTCGCGGATCGTGGATCGCCCCGTGACGATCATGGCCAGACGGTCCAGCCCGAGCCCCAGACCCCCGGTGGGAGGCAGCCCGTACTCGAGCGCGCGGACGTAGTCCTCGTCCACGCCATGTGCCTCCGCATCACCCTCCGTCCTCAAACGGTCCTGCTCGCTGAACCGAGTCCACTGGTCGATCGGGTCGTTCAGCTCGCTGAATGCGTTGATGAGCTCGAAGCCGCACACCACCACCTCGAACCGCTCGGCGCACGCCGGGTTGCCGCGTTTGGGCTTCGCGAGCGGGCTCATTTCGATCGGATGGTCGTAGATGATGGTCGGGTCGACGATACCCTGTTCCACGTGAGCCGAGAACAGGATGTCGAGCAGCTGGACCCGGGAAAGCTCGGCTGCGTCTTCTCTCCCCGCCGCGCGGGCGAGCTCTCGTAGGGTCGCCTCCGGTGTCACGTGCGGATCGAAGCCGATCTCATCCTCGAATGCCTCGGCGTATGTGCGTCGCTTCCACGGCCGCGACCAGTCGACGGACACCCCGTCGAACTCGAGCGACAGAGTTCCGCGGACGTCTTTCATGACGTCGGTTACCATCTCCTCGGCGAGCGTCATCACGTCTTCGTAGTCCGCGTACGCGTAGTACAGCTCGAGCATCGTGAACTCGGGGTTGTGCGTACGGTCGATGCCCTCGTTGCGGAAGTCCTTCCCGATCTCGTACACGCGGTCCAGGTTGCCGACGATCAGACGCTTCAGGTAGAGCTCGTCCGCGATGCGCAGGTAGAGGGTCCGGTCGAACGTCTCGTGGCGGGTGGTGAACGGCCGCGCGAGCGCTCCCCCGTATTGGGGCTGCAGGATCGGTGTCTCGACCTCGAGGAACCCGCGCGCGTCCAGCCAGGTCCGAAACCCGGTCGTGAGCCGGGTCCGGATGGTGAACACTTCCCGCACGTCCGGGTTCACCGCCAGGTCCGCGTACCGCTGGCGGTAGCGGGACTCGACGTCAGAGAAGCCGCTGTGCACGATCCGCTCTCCGCTCTCCTGGACCTCCTCCTTCCCGAAGGGCAACGGCCGGAGCGTCTTTGCAAGCAGCGAGAGCTCCTCCGCTCGGACGGTCACCTCGCCCGTGCGGGTCCGAAACAGAGGCCCGGCGACGCCAATCCAATCGCCGAGGTCGAGCAGCGCCAGGAGCGCCCCATCGCCGTCCCGCAGCACATCTTGCTTGAAGTACACCTGCAGTCGGCCGCTCCGGTCGCCGATATGCGCGAACGCGCTCTTGCCCATGTCCCGATACGAGAGGATCCGGCCCGCTACGCGGACGGGACCAGGGTCCTCGGTCCCGTCGCCCGCCTCTGACTCCTCGAAGACGGCCCGCGCCGATGACAGCTCGTGCGTGGGGTCGTAGGAGTACGCGTACGGCTCTACCCCGAGCGCGCGGAGCTCCTGGAGCTTCGCGAACCGGTCGCGCACCGGCTTGGGTCGCTCCGGCGCCTCGTACCAGCAGCTGAGGCAGACTCCATCGCGGAGCGCGTCCGCCGGCTCTCCACAGCCCGGACAGGCGCTCACGCGGTCGCGGCGCCGGCCTGCTGGTGCAGGAAGGCCTCGATGAACTCGTCGATCCGCCCGTTCAGCACAGCCTCCACGTTGCCGATCTCGACGTTGGTCCGGTGGTCCTTCACCATCGTATAGGGCTGGAGCACGTACGAGCGGATCTGCTGCCCCCACTCGATCTTCGTCTTGGTCCCTTCGAGCGCGGCCCTCTCCGCCTCCCGCTCGTCCTCGGCGTGCTGATAGAGCGCCGCCTGCAGCATCTTCATGGCCTTCGACTTGTTCTTGTGCTGGCTGCGCTCCTGCTGGCAGGAGACCACGATGCCCGTGGGCTCGTGTGTGATTCGTACCGCCGAGTCGGTCTTGTTGACGTGCTGGCCACCCGCTCCGGAAGCACGATAGGTATCGATCCGCAGGTCCTCTTCGTTGACCTCGACTTCTATGTCGTCGTCGACGACCGGGTACACGAACACGGACGCGAACGACGTGTGTCGGCGGCCCTGGGAATCGAAGGGAGAGATGCGCACCAGGCGGTGCACGCCGCGCTCGGCCGCGAGGTACCCGTACGCGTACGCGCCCGTGACCTCGAGCGTCACGGACTTGATGCCGGCCTCTTCCCCGGGCTGCAGCTCGAGGGTCTCGAGGGCGAAACGGCGGGCCTCCGCCCAGCGCGAGTACATGCGCATCAGCATCTCGGCCCAGTCCTGCGACTCTGTGCCACCCGCCCCTGGGTGTATGGTGAGGAGTGCGCTTCGGTGGGAGTCGGGCCCACGCAGCATGTTCTTTAGCTCGAGATCCGCCACCTCGGCTTCCGCGGCTTCGACCCCGCGCTCGAGCTCTTCTTCGAGCTCGGTATCGCTCTCTTCTTCGAGCAGGGTGATCATCTCGAGCAGGTCATCGACCTGACCGGAGAGATCGGTCCAGGGCTGTGTCCAGGCCTTCAGTCGATTCGCGTCGGCGATCACCTCACGGGCGCGGTCCGCGTGGTCCCAGAAGTCGGTCCGCGCCATTTGCTCTTCGAATTCGTCTATCTGGGTGAGCTTCTCGGGGATCTCAAAGATACCCCCGTAGTTCGTCCAGTCTGCCCCGTAGCGCCTCGGCGCGCTCTTTCTGTCTATCGATCTCGGCCATTGTGCTCCATCCGTTTTCTCCGCCCCACCCGGGGACACACGGCGCGCCCCGCCCGACGACGCCACAATAGACTACCGTCGGCGCCGGAAGTCGATCCTTTGGGGTGAGGTGGCGCCGGGGCCGGTCGAGTTGAAACTGTCGCCAGAGGGTGAGACCCGCTCGGGTTACCGAACGAGTCGGAAGTCGATCTTCCGTTCCTCCCGGTCGACCCGCACCACCTGAACCTCGACCGGATCGCCGAGCCGGAAGGTCTGCTTGCGGCGCCGGCCCACGAGGGCGTGCGTGCGTTCGTCCAACCGGTAGTAGTCGTCGCCGAGCGCGCTGACGTGAACCAGCCCATCCACCTGATACCGGTCGAGGAGGACGAAGAGACCGAACGAGGCGACGCCGCTGATGGTGGCGGCGAAGTGATCTCCCACGTGGCGCTCCATGAACTGGATCTTCTTGAGCTCGATCGAGTCCCGTTCTGCCTCCGCCGCACGTCGCTCCTGCGCCGATGCCTGGCGGGCCGACGCGTCGAGCCACTCCGAGTCCAACGATCTCGCGCTCGCCGGGTCCGTCAGCCAACGCGTCAGCTGGCGGTGGACCACGAGATCCGGGTAGCGGCGTATCGGCGATGTGAAGTGTGCGTAGGCGCTCGAGGCGAGACCGAAGTGGCCTTCGTTGGCGGGCGCGTAGCGAGCCTGCGCGAGACTCCGCAGCGTCGCCATCTGGAGAAGAGGCTCCTGGGGCTGTCCGCGCACGGAGTCCAGGAGGCGCTGGAGGTCGACCGGTCGGACATCCCCCTTTGGAAGCGAGAGATCGAACTCCGCCGCGAGCGTGCGGAGGTTCTCCAGCTTCTCGCGGTCGGGTGCTTCATGGATTCGGTACAGGGCCGGAACTCCCTCACGGATGGCCCAGGCGGCGATCGCCTCGTTCGCGGCGATCATCAAATCCTCGACCAGCTGGTGGGTTTGTAGCCTCAGTACCCGCTGTACATCCTCCGGCTCGCCCGCGGCGTCCAACACCACGCGCGCCTCCGGCAGATCGAAGTCCAGGCTCCCCCGCTCGATCCGCCGCTTCCGAAACGCCTGGCTGACGCGGAGCAGCTCGCGCAGGCTTGTCGTGAGCGGTCCGGGGGCGTCCCGTTCTCCGTCCAGGATCGCCTGGGCTTCGTCATACGAGAGGCGATGACGGCTGCGGATGACGGTCTTCGCGAAGCGAGCCTCCGCGATTCGACCGGCACCGTCAACGCGCAGCAGGACCGAGAGGGCCAGTCGATCCTGGTCCGGAACCAGCGAGCAGAGGTCGCTGGAGAGAGAGTGCGGGAGCATGGGGATGACCCGATCGACCAGATAGACGCTCGTGGCGCGCTCCCACGCCTCGAGATCGATCGGTTCACCTTCGCGCACATAGTGCGACACGTCCGCGATGTGTATGCCTACCCACGCGCCGCCGTCCGCCAGGGTCTGGATGGACACCGCGTCGTCGTGATCGCGGGCGTCCGCCGGATCGATGGTGTAGACGAGCTCCGGGCGGAGATCCTCGCGGCCCTCCAGGTCTCCAGCGCGCAGGCCGCGCTCGGCGATGTCCGCAGCCGCCTGCTCGACCTCGGGTGGGTGAGTCTCCGGGAGCTCGTATCCCAGCTGGATGGCCAGCACCTCGACACCCGGGTCGCCCGGCGCGCCCAGGACGCGGGCGACGCGCCCCACGGGCCGCGGGTCCTCATCCCCCCAATCCAGCACCTCCAGCAGGACCAGGTCGCCATCCGACGCGTCACCGGTCTCGGGAGGGGGAACGAAGAACTCGACTCGCAACCGTGGCTCGTGCGCTTCCACCCAGGCGTATCCCGGACGCGCGTGAAAGACGCCCACGACACGCGAGTGCGCGCGCTCCAGGATCTGGATGATCCGGCCGCGGGGATTCCGGTCCGTGGGCCGATGCTCGATGCGCGCGACGACGCGGTCGCCTTCGACTCCGCTCCCCAGGTCACGGTCGCGTACGAAGATGTCGGGGGGGCCGTCGTCCGGAACGACGAAGCCGTGTCCCCCACCGGTGACCTCGAGGCGCCCGATCCTGAGGTTCAGGTCGCGCGGGATGGCCAGGCGGCCCTCACGTTGCCGGTAGAGCTTCCCCTCCGAGACGAGGCGCTCGACGAGCGAGCGAAAGCCGGGGTAGTCGGTGCGGCGCACGCCCAGGGCCTGGGCCAACTCACGTGGCTTGAGGGGGCGGTCGGCCTCCTCACGTACATGCTGCAGGATCTCCCGTGCCGTGACGATGCCCGGCTTTCCGCTCGCTGGAGCCGTGCGTTTGTCCTCCGTGCGCTTCGGCCCGCTACGCTTCTTGCTCCCGGCCGAGCGCCCCGACCGTCCACCCGAGCCCTTGGCGGACCGTCCACCCTGGCCCGAGCGTCCCTTCGGGCCGGAGTCCTTTCCTTTCCCCTTTCCCTTCCCCTTCTCGCGAGTCATTGGCGACCGGGCTCAGTCTGCGGTTGGTTGTCGAGCGTCGTCGTGGGCGATCGACGCGCGGTTGGGTGCGTGGGCGATCAGAAGGATTGGGCCTCGTCGATGAGCATGATCGGGATACCGTCTCGGATCTCGTACCGCAGCCGGCATGAATGACACAACAACGCGTCCTCTTCCTGTTTGTATTCGAGCTCACCCTTGCACTTCGGGCACACCAGGATCTCGAGCAATCGTTCGTCGACGGGCATCAGTTTTCCTCCCCGGGAACTCGGAACCCCAAGACCCTAAGGTGCTTGTATTGCTTCCGCCAGTTGGGGAGCACCTTCACCCGCAGATCCAGATACACCCCACGATCCAGGAACTCTTCGATCTTTCGCCGCGATGCCGAGCCGATCCGCCGGATCATCTTCCCACCCGACCCGATCACGATCCCCTTCTGGGACTCCTTCTCCACATAGAGCACGGTCTCGATGTAGAGCGGTAGGTCGGGGCCCCGGTCCTTGAATTCCTCCACCTGCACGGCGATCGCGTACGGTACCTCCTGGCCGAGCTGCTCGAAGCAGGTCTCACGCACGAGCTCGGCAGCGAATTCCCGCACAGGGACATCGGACAGCTCATCCTCGGGGTAGAACGGCGGCGACTCGGGGAGACGCGCCAGGATGCCCCGGCGAAGCTCATCGATCCCGAATCCGCGCTCCGCCGCCGTGGGCACGATCGCGGCCCAGGGGGCTCCACCGAACTCTTCCACCATGGCTTCGAGATCGGCTTCGGTGATCAGATCTATCTTGTTGATACACAGTATATTGGCATGTTCACCACGTTGGATCCGTTCCCTGAACTGGCGGGTCCATTCGAGGCTGGGTGGGTACGCGGCGTCCAAGACGGCGACAGTTACATCCGCGCCGGCGAGTGCGCCGGATGCCTCCGCCTGCATGGCCTCCTGGAGCGCGTAGCGGGGCTCGAGCCAGCCCGGCGTGTCGAGGAACAGCGCCTGGTGGCTCGAGTCCGTGTAGATACCGAGCAGACGTCGGCGGGTCGTCTGCGCCTTGGGCGTGACGATGCTCAGCCGCTCGCCGACGAGGGCGTTCAGCAGTGTAGACTTGCCGACGTTGGCGAGTCCGAGGATTGCCACGAAGCCGGCGCGGAACGGTGCCGCGGTCGGGTCCGAGCCGCCGGACGGGCTCGACTCGCACGTGTCCGGCTCGCGATTGGGGGGCTCGGGGTACTCCGATTCGTTCATCACGGCGCGGAACCTGGCGACGCTTCCGACGATGGGCAATCGGCGCGTCCCCGACGGGAATCCGCCGGGCGACGAGCGGTCGGCGCCGCGGGAGATGCTTGACCGCTTCCACCCTTCGATCTCAGAATGGACGAAATGTCCGCTGCCGGTCGTCGACGTGCCACTCGACGGCGCCCACGCCAACACGCTCCTGAACAAGGTCGTCGAGGGACGGATGGTCCAACAAGGTGAGGTCACACAGCTCCTCTCCGAGTGCTCGCGTGGCGAGAGCGACGCGTTCGATCGTCTCATCCCCCTCGTGTACGAAGACCTGCGACGGATCGCGCACAAGCGATTGCGCGCCGAGCGCGCGGGTCACACGCTCGGCACCACCGCCGTCGTCCACGAAGCCTACCTCCAGCTCGTGGATCAGGCGACGGCCACGTGGCGGGATCGCGCGCATTTCTTCGCTGTAGCGGCCAGAGTGATCCGGCACGTGCTCGTCGATTACGCTCGCCGCAGGGGAGCGCAGAAGCGGGGCGGAGGAGCGCTACGGCTCCCGCTGCGCGAGGAGCTGACCGGATCCGACCCGCAGACCGTGGAGTTGTTGGCGCTGGAGCAGGCGCTCAACCGCTTGGCGCGATATGACCCGAGACTGGAGCGAGTCGTCGAGTGCCGATTCTTCGGGGGGATGACGATGGAGGATACGGCCACCGCGCTCGGTGTCTCTCAGCGCACGGCCGAACGCGACTGGACGCGGGCCAAGGCCTACTTGTACCAGGCGCTCGGGGCCCCGGACCAGGCCTGATGTGGATGCCGGCGTGAGCCCCGACAGGTCAGCGGCTCGCTGGCGCCAGATCGATGCGGTCTTCCAGCGGGCGCTCGATCAGCCGGCGGCGGAGCGCGCGGCGTTCTTGGCCGAGGCGACGAACGGCGATGCATTGTTGCGCCGATCGGTGGAGAATCTGCTCGGGCTGGCGGAAGATTCGGGCGATTTCCTCGACACCCCGGTCGAGGTGGCCTGCAATCTAGGCTGGGATGACCTCCTGGACTCGCTCGAGGCCGGCGAGTCGTCCGCTGAACCCGTGAGTGCGCCCGACCGGGCCGGGGAGCGGGTCGGCCCGTATCGACTCCTGCGACGCATCGGACGCGGGGGCATGGCCACAGTGTACCTGGCCGAGCGGGCCGACGGTCAGTGGGAGCAGCGGGTGGCGCTCAAGGTGATCCGCCGTGGGCTGGACACCGAGGACGTAGTTAGCCGTTTCTTGGCCGAGCGCCAGATCCTGTCCTCGCTGGACCACCCCAATATCGCCCGGCTGCTCGATGGTGGCAGCACCGAAGACGGCCTTCCCTATCTCGTCATGGAGTTCGTCGAGGGCGAGCCGATCACGGCGCACTGCGATGCACTCCGGCTCTCGGTGGGAGAGCGTCTGGCCTTGTTCTGCGAGGTCTGTCGTGCGGTCCAGTTCGCGCATCAGAGCCTGGTCGTCCACCGAGACCTGAAGCCCTCCAACATCCTGGTGACGGAAGATGGCGTCCCCAAGCTGCTGGATTTCGGGATCGCGAAGCTCCTGGACGATGCATCGGACGAGCGTACCCGGACCGGCCGTCAGCTGCTCACCCCCCAGTACGCGAGCCCCGAGCAGGTGCGCGGCGAGCCCATCACGACCGCCTCGGATGTCTACCAACTCGGAGTACTCCTCGCCGTGCTTCTGTCGGGACGTCGGCCGTACGATGTCGCGGCACTGTCACCCGCGCAGATGGAGGCCCAGGTCACGGGGGCGGAGCCGGAGCGACCCAGCCGTTTGGTGTCCCATGATGCGGCCCAAGTCCGCGGGGCCACGGCCGAGCGACTGACCCGGCTTCTCCAGGGCGATCTCGATGCCATCGTGCTCAAGGCGCTCCGCAAGCCGCCCCGGGATCGCTACCCCACCGCCGACTCCTTCGTCGCCGACGTCCAGCGGCACGGGAGTGGCCACCCGGTCGAGGCCACGCGCGGGGCGTTCACCTACAGGGCCGGTAAGTTCTTGAGACGTCACGCCGCGGGGCTGATCACCGCGACCGCGTTTCTCGTTCTCCTCATCGGGGCTGCGGTTGCGCTCGCGATGCAAAGGAGTCGCGTCATCGCGGCGGCGGATACGGCCGAGCAGGTAGCCTCGTTCCTCGCCAGCGTGTTCGAGGACGCCGATCCCACCACAGGTGTGGGCGACACCATGAGCGTTCGGACGCTCCTCACCCGCGGGGCCGAGCGAGTGGGGTCGGAGCTGGCGGATCGGCCGGCCCTGCAGGCCGAGCTCTACGGGGTGATCGGGAACGCCTTCACCAACCTCGGGCTCCTGGACGAGGGCACGGAGATCCTCGGCACCGCGCTCGAGAAGGCTCGGGTCGTATACGACCCCGCCGACGAGGAGCTCGAGACCGCTGTCTGGAATCTGTCCGCCGCGCACAAGGCCGGTCGTGACTTTGAGCTCGCTCAGCCGCTGCTGGAGGAAGTCGTCGAGCTGCGTCGTGGGCGGCTCGGCCCCAACGCTGTCGAGGTGGCTGAGGGGTTGGCGACACTCGGATACAACGTGCGCGACGTGATCGGCCCGGATTCCGCGGCGGTGCTGCTTCAGCAGGCCCGTGGTGTGGCCGGGCTCGATCCGGAAAGCGAGACCGGCGTAAAGATCACCCTGGGGCTGGCCTTTGTGCTTCGGGCCCAGGGGGAGGTGGAGGAGGCGGAAGCGCTGTACCGTGAGGCGATCCCGAAGCTCAGGGCTCTGAACCCGGCGGACGCGGACCTCGCAATCTACCTCAACAACCTGGCATTCCTTCTCAAGGAGCGCGGCGTCTACGATGAGGCAGCCAGCATGTACCGTGAGGCCCACTCCATTCACTCCGGCATCCACGGTCAGGGTCATCCCGCCTCGCTCATGTTGGCCAGCAACCTCTCCTCGGCCCTCTTCGAAGCTGGCCGGGTCGAGGAGGGGGAGGCCGTGATGCGGGCCCGGGTCGAGGCGGGTCGCGAACAGTGGCCCGGCGGCCACTGGAGAGTGGCGTCCCTGCTGGAACAGCAGGCGAACGCGAGCCTGCGATTCGGCGACGGCAGCCTGGCCGTGGCGTCGCTTTCAGAAGCGGTGGCCGTATTCACCGAGACGGTGGGGGAGCGGCATTCCTGGACCGCCGCCTCGCGGGCGTGGCTCGCCGCGGCGTTGCTCGTCGTCGAGTCCGCCCCGGAGGGAGACCGCCAGCTCGATCGGGCCATCGCCGACCTGGAGGCGTACAAGCGGGAGGACAGCATCGCGGACCGCGCGTTCCACGTGAACCAGATCTCCGACTTTCTCGAGAGCCATGGGATGGACGAGCGCGCGAATCGATTGCGGAGCATCCTGGATGACTGATCGCAGCCGCTCGCTCGACGCTGGCGAGCGCGGACGCGAGCTCGAGCGCCGCACCGTTCCGACCTCCGGCGTCAACTGGCGCTGCTAGAATCCGGTCAGGCCCCGCGACGGACCCGCTTCACGGCATCTGACCCAGCAGACTTCCGCGAACCACCATCCAGGCCGTCACGGCCCGGCACACGGGCCTCGCCCCGTCCGACACGATCTCGCGGATCCCGATTCCGCCAACCCGTGGCGGGGTTCGGCCCCGTTTTGCGCTCTAGGGACATACCACAAGCCGACACGAGGACAGTACCGGACCTTCAGCAAGGAGACCCCATGCGCACTCGGACGCTCATCGGCGCGCTCGCGGTGACGGCCGCCGCCCTCCTCGTCACCCCCCTCGAAGCCGAAGCGCAGATCCCGCGAAGGCTCAAGGACGCGGCGAAGCGTGCGGTGGAAAGCGAAATGGAGGCGCAGGTCGACCGTCTCATCCGCGAGGCGATTCGTTGCGCGATTAACGATCCTACCTGCTATCGCGACGCACAGGAGGACGGTGGTGAAGTGATCTTCACCGACGACCAGGGCGACATCATCGTCGACGATGACGGGGTCCCGATCACGGACCGCGACGAGGCCGCCGAGCAGGCCGGATGGGACCTTTCCCAGGAAGACGAATCCTCCGACCCCGGCGCCTCCGACATGGCCCGGCCCGGCGAGGGCGTGTGGGCCAACTACGACTTCGTCCCCGGCGAAACGGTCCTTTACTACGAGGACTACGAGAACGATCGGGTCGGCGATTTCCCGCGCCGCATGGAGTTCATGCGGGGCAACTGGGAGATCGTGGAGTGGGAGGGCCGGCGGCTGCTCCGGAACACGGGCCCCCGGCACGCGGCTGTGAAGATCGTGCTGCCGCGCGAGCTGCCCGAGAGCTTCACGATAGAGCTGGAGGCCTATTTCACGCACGGCAACCACCAGATGATCCTCACCACGGATCCGCCCGACGGCGAAAACTGGGCCTCTCTCAAGGGCCACTTCTTCCGGCTCAGCATCGCGCACGGGACCGGCGTCGACTCGCGAGATCGGAACGCCCCCAACTCCAAGAACCGGACCGACGAGCTCCTCGAGGGCTTGGTTCCGATCCGCATCATGGTCGACGACCGGTACGCGAAGGTATACGTGGGCGAGCGACGCGTGGCGAACATCCCGAACGCGGAGTTCGCGCGCACCTCGGAGCTGTACCTCGAGAACATCTACTCCGGCAGCCCCGAGAACCCGCTCTATTTCGGTCCGATCCGCGTGGCCGAGGGAGGGCGCGACCTGTACGACAAGCTGACCGAGGATGGCAGGGTCGCGACGCGCGGGATCCTGTTCGCCTTCAACTCCTCCGCTATCCGGCCCGAGTCCACCCCGACGCTGGACGAGATCGGGACCATGCTCCAGGACCACCCCGACCTCCGGATTCGGATCGAGGGGCACACCGACTCGACGGGTGACGACGACTACAACCAGACGCTGTCCGAGGAGCGAGCCCACGCCGTGCTCCAGTTCCTGGTCGACGAGTACGGGCTCGACCCGTCGCGGCTCGAGGCGCAGGGCTTCGGCGAGTCGGCTCCGGTGGATACGAACGACACGCCTGAGGGGCAACAGAACAACCGGCGCGTCGAGCTCGTTCGGCTCGACACCTGATCTGCGCCGGCGAAATACAAACCCGAGAGGAGGACCGAATGAAGCTCCGATTCCGCGACGGCCCCAGCCGTCGGACGATGTTCTCGGCGGCTCTCGTCGCCGCTCTCGCGGTGGCCAATCTGGCGGTGGCGGTGGAGCGCCGGGGCCCCGCATCAGACTCGGACTTCGATGGCGCCACGCATTCCGTGACGCCCGATGCGAAGGACGTGCAGTCAGCTGTCTGGTGGAGCACCTGGCATTGGGACAAGTCCACCATCGTGGTTTGGCCGCAGTCGACGACGACCGAGATCCTTCGGGCCGTGAACGGTTGGAACAACGCAACGGACGTGAGGCACCCCAGCTCGACCAGCCACACGGACATCAGCATCTGGCAGGCCAATTACGGGGACATCGGTTGGAGGGGCCTGGCGAGCATTAGCGGGGTGAACGACAGTCACGGTAAGCGCGCTACGCACTGTCACGCTCGTTTGAACACCTACACCGGCCCTGGCTACGGAGTCCCTTCCGGGCGGACTCGAGCCTGGATCTCCGAAGGCGTGCTTTGTCAGGAAATGGGTCACTGCCTCGGTCTGCACCACGATGGGACCGGGGGGTGCATGGACACGTCGCGGTTGAACAACGGAACCGGGAGCAACCGCGCCAGCTCAGCGGAAGTACGGCTCATCAACAGTCGGTATTGATGGGGCTCACGCGCAGCACCCCGGTGCAAGCCGGCGGGTTAGTCAGGGTCTGACCATCGCCGACGTGTACCAACCCGCATGTGCAGGGAGAGATACTCATGCGAATCAGAACTCTACCGGTGTTGGCTATCGGTCTCAGTGGGCTCCTCATCGTGCAGACGCTCGATTCCGCCGATTCGTCCGAGAGGGTTGTCTCGGTGATGGTGAGCTTCGCGGAAGCGCCGCAAAGCATGGAGGAGGCCGCGGCCTCGGCTCAGCAAGTCGTCCTCGGAAGGGTGACGCGTGTCCGGCGTGGTCCGGACGTCGTCGTTCCCGTCCCAGGCGAGCCCAGCGGTGAGGATCGGATCTCGATAGAGATAGCAACCGTGCAGGTCGATCGGGCCTACAAGGCGGGACAGGGAGGGCCACCGCAGAGCCTCGAGATCCAACGGCCAGGCATAGCAGGTGAGGGCGAGTCGGTCGCGGCCGAGGAGGATCCGCCGTATCGCCAAGGCGAGCGCTACGTCCTGTTCGTCAAGCCCGGGTTGCGGTTGGGCGGTCAGCAGCTCCAACGAATCGTGGCGCCGGCGGGACGATATCGAATCCGGAACGATGGCACGGTCGAGCCGATGGCGCGCGGGACGCCCTTCGCCGAGGCGCAGCGAGGGCGAAGCCTCGATCAGCTCGAGGAGGCGGTCAACCGGGGGGTCGGGCGATCCGGCGGCAAGGGCAAGGGCGGCGGCTGAGCCCCGGTATGGCCGGTAACCAGCGGACGGAAATGCAGACAGGAGGTTAGCATGAGGCACAGTAATACAGATCGAACCAGGCCAGCCATCGGAGACCTGCGCGGGATGCCCGCCATGGGGGTCCTGATCGTCGCGACACTCGGATTGTGGCCGGTCTTCGACGGGGTCCGACCGGCTGCCGACCTGAACGCTGCCAACTTGGACCGCGAGGCCGTCAACTGTCGGGCGGTCTCCACGCGAGCCCTGGATGGGCTCCGGACGACTCTCCGATCCGCCCACTCCGCCGCTTCGGCCGACGCGAGTAAGAACGGCTCCACCGGTCAATACGCGGTCGCGGCCACGAACAGCCGTGACCTCATCAAACGGGCGCTCGACCGCTCCGACAGAATGATGGCCGACCACAATGCCAGCGATCCCCGCACGACGACCTACGCCGAGGGCGGGACGGTGAAAGAGCACACGCGTGCGATCATCGAGGTACTCCCCGAGGCCGCGCATTGGGCCATCGTCAGCAACATCTACCACAACAGCACAGATGCCCGTCGCGCCTTCGACCTGGCCGCGACCGCCCTCGACCAGGGCCGCGAAATTTTCATCGACGCCTCCAACTGCTACATGGACGGGTTCACGCCATAAGCCGCGCGAGCATGAGAGGGTCGAGGAAGGTGCGAACTTTACCGTTCGCCGCGATGGCGAATCGCTCATCGGCGTCGTGAGCGAGGAGGGGGAGCAAATGGAGTTCCCGCTCCCATCCACGATCGGAGACGGAGTTCATGGCCGAGATAGACGGACGCCGCATGGAGTTCGCCTTCACGCTGGGAGAAGACGGCACGGCGACGAGCCTGACCGGGGGGCAATCGGGATTCAGCATGACGTTACCACGGATACCCCTGAGACCACGGGTCCTGCGATTGGCTCCACCTACCTGACGGCAGACGTTGCACGAAAGCCCCGATCCCAACGCAGAAAGCCCCCGTACGCAAGGCGCACGGGGGCTTTCGATCTATCAAGAAGGTGAGTGGCGTGAGGTTGGCAGGGATATCTCCCCCGAGGGGAAGAATCGCTCCCTAGAAAGGAGGTGATCCAGCCGCAGGTTCCCCTACGGCTACCTTGTTACGACTTAGCGCCAGTCACTGAGTTTACCTTCGACGGCTCCCTCCCGAAGGTTAGGCCACC
>JBDHHV010000050.1:0-20074 GCA_039589195.1 Gemmatimonadota bacterium
GATTCCCTCCCCGATCACGGCGACGCCGTCGTCGCGACCCTGGGCGAGGCGCTTGATGATCGCACCCTCGAGGATATCGCACACCCGTGAGAGCTCGACCCTGTCCCCTTCGAACTCCTCGGGAATGAGGGTCAGCGTGGCACCGGCGGCCTTCCCGATACCCAGCGCGAGGTGGCCGGCCGTGCGTCCCATCGAGACGACGAAGAACCAACGGCCGGAGGTGAGTGAGTCCTCCATCAAGTTCTCGACCAGCCGGGCTCCGATCTGTCGAGCCGTCTCGTATCCGAACGTCGGCTTGTCGCCGGGCAGCGGCAGGTCGTTGTCGATCGTCTTCGGGACATGAGCCACCCGGAGCTCGCCGGCGGCGGCCTCGGCGACGCTCCGCGCGGCAAACGCTGTATCGTCGCCTCCGATCGTGACCAGCTTCTTGATCCCGAGGATGTCCAGCGACTCGACCGTGGTTCTCAGCGCCTGATCGCTCCTCGTCGGGTTCCCACGAGAGGTGCCGAGAATCGAGCCGCCTTGGGTGTGAATCCGCGAAACATCGGGGACCCTCAGGTTCAGCACCCGCTCCGTGTTCCCATCCATGAGCGTGGCGAAACCCCGTTGGATCCCGACCACCTCGTAGCCCGCGTTGATAGCTTGAAGGGCCGCGGAGCTGATGGCGCTGTTGAGGCCGGGGGCGGGACCGCCCCCGACCAATATCCCGATCCGACCGTTCGTAGAGCTCTGCTTGAAGATGATCAGCCGCCTGTCACCTCGGCGAAGCGACCGCCGACGACGTTCCAGTCCACCACGCTCCACCAGGCCTTGATGTAGTCGGGCCGTCGATTCTGGTAGTTCAGGTAGTAGGCGTGCTCCCACACGTCGACCCCGAGGAGCGGCGTATCACCCTTCATGTACGGGCTGTCCTGGTTCGCCGTCGAGTAGACGGCGAGCTGGCCGCCATCCGTCCACACGAGCCAGCCCCACCCGCTCCCGAACTGCCCCCCGGCGGTGGATCCGAACGTGGCCTGGAACTCCTCGAACGAGCCGAATCCCGCCGCAATGGCCGAAGCGAGCGCGCCGGTCGGCTCGCCGCCGCCGCTCGCCGACATGGAAGACCAGAACAGCGAGTGGTTCGCGTGACCTCCACCGTGGTTGCGAACCGCGGTTCGGATGGCCTCCGGAACGGCGACGATGTCTCGCAGCAGCTCCTCGATCGTCCTGCCCGCGAGATCGGGGTGCCCGTCCAACGCGTTGTTGAGGTTGGTCACATACGCCTGATGGTGCTTCCCATGGTGGATCTCCATGGTGCGGGCATCGATGTACGGCTCGAGCGCGTCGTGCGCGTACCCGAGATCGGGAAGGGAATGCATCGTCTTGCTCCTCCTGCTTCGGCTTCGTAGTGCGGCTGGTGTCGATTGACGCCAAGGTAAGCGCGTCTCCTGGGGTGGACCAGCAAGTCGGGCGCAGTCTAGCAGGCTGCTGAAGGTGTGCCGCCGCCCGCGGCGTGACCTCGCCCCTCCGAGACTCGTCTGCTGGATGAGGCCTGCTCGCGGTGCGTCGGCGTGAATCGATGTGGAGACAGGGCCAGAACGACGTGCACCGAGTGGGGATCCGGAGAACTAAGACCGTTCCGAGCCGGAGCGGGTTCCGAAACGGACGAGGATCATGAGGTTCCGAACGTCATATCCGCGGCTTCGGGCCGGGCGTCCAGGCACTCCCTGGCTCGCCCTGGCATTCATCGGGCTCTTCGCGGCCACCGGCTGCGACGACGATCCGGACATCATCGGACCACCGGGAGGCGTCGCGTTCAACCCGCAGTCGATTGCCGGCTCGGTGTTCTCGCTTCGGTTCGCGCCCGACAACGTCGCGCTCGCGCAGGTGGAGTTGATCGCCGAAGCGCTGGGCTTCACGACCCCGAGCGCATCGACGGCGCCCGCGCCAAGAGGCTCGGCCCTACGAGGTCGCGGCGATCTCCCCGCGCTCGCACCACGCCTGGATCGACAGGCCGTACGGGCGGCCGTCGTGCAACGCGCGAGCGCGACTCAGTCGGGGGGCGGTGTGCCCCTGTTCCCGATCAACTTCCTCGGGAAGACGTTCGCCTACGATCCGCTCACGGGCTCCTACTATGCCGATGACGGGCTCGGGGGCGCCCCGCCGGACGGCGTCCGCTTCCTGCTCTACACGTGGGACGCGACTACCCGTCTCCCGGCGTTGCCGTTGTTCCAGATCGGCTTCGTCGACCTGACCGACGAGAGCAACGCGACCTCGACCCGAATCGGCGTGCATGCGTTCGACACGTCCGGACCGACGACCATCGCGCTCGCGGACTACTTCATCGACGGAGCGTTCGCCGTCACCTCATCCAGTCTCGCCGTGAACCTGCTCTCGGTGGGCCTGTTGGTCGACGAGTTCGGGAGGTTCGACTTCGACCTCGACGAGCTCCTCGAGCTGGACGACCTGACCGGCGAGACCCTCATCTCGATCCGGCACGAGGTCGTCTCCCAGGAGGGCACCAACGTCACGCTGGCAGTGGACGGGACGATCGCCCCCGACGGGCACTCGGACCTGGACTGGGAGCTCACGATCCGGTCTCCCGGTAGCACTACCATCGTCGATCTCGCCACGCTCGACGACTTGCAGGATGGGACGATCAGCCACAACGGGCGGGTGGAGATCTTCGTGGGAGGCACGGTCGCGGATCCGGATTTCACCCGGGCCGATGGCGGGGCGCTGTCGTTCAACGAGTTCGAGGCGTTGGACGAGATCCTGTTCGCGATCGACGACGTGCTGATCCTCGCCGATGTGGTCTTCGCACCTCTCGCGGACCTGTTCGGGGTCGAGGGAGCCTAGGAGGCGGCGATCTCCTTCAGTGCCCGGCGCACCAGCACGGGCACCATCGCGCGTCGCCATTCGGGATCCACGATGATGTTGTCCAGTGGGCGGCACTGCCGGAAGGCTTGCTCGGCGACCGCGTCGATCACCGATTTCGTCAAGGCGTTGCCGGCCGCCGTCTCTTCCACCCGCCCGAGGCTGCGCGGGTAGGAACCCATCACGGAGACGACCAGACTCAGGCTCTCCACCCGCTCTGCGTCGTCGAACGTGGCCGCGGCGGCCAGGTTCATCAGCGGAAAATCGATCGCGTTGCGCGGCCGCAGCTTCTGGAACGAGGTCACCCTGGGCCGCTCGGGCCTCGGGATCAGGATCGAGACGACCACCTCGTCCTTTTCCAACCGCCGGTTCCACACGCCATCCGACGTGAAGAAATCGGCCACGGGGGTCGTTCTCCGCCCCCCGGCGCCGGCGATCTCGAGCTCCGCATCCAGCACCATCAAGACCGGCGGGCTGTCAGCCGAATGCGCCGCGACGCACCGGGTTCCACCCTTCACGACGTGGCACAGCTCGCCGTCCTTCTTCAGACAGTACCCGAGCGCCTTCCGCCAGAAGAGCGTCTGGTTGTAGTACGTGCACCGCGTGTCCAGACACACGTTCCCGCCCAGCGTCCCCATCCGCCGGAGCTGAGGTCCGGAGATCAGCTCGCAGGCACGGGCCAGGGCCGGGAGATCGGCCCGAATGCCGGCGTGCGACGCGACGCTGTCCAGAGACTCGCACGCTCCGATACGGGTCCCGCTCCCGTTCAGCTCGATCCCCCGTAGCTCCTCCACACCCCTGAGGCTCACGAGGTGGCCGGGTGTGAACAGCTTGTGCTTCATGTTGGGGACGAGGTCCGTGCCACCGGCGATCGGCATGGCTTCGTCGCCGTGCTCGGTCAGCAGGGCCAGCGCGTCCTCCAGCCTCGCGGGACGGTGGTAGGTATATGGGTGGAGCCTCAGCATGGGCGGAACATACCGTGTCGCCGGTGGAGCACCCAAGGCTCGCCACGGGCGCCGCTCGTGGTCAGCTGGTCAGCTCGCTCAGCATGGCGTCGACCCCGCTCATCGAGGGGTGCATCTCCTCCAGCATTGGATTCGGCTCGGCGATGCCGTCGTTGGTGAAGCTGGAGAACTGACCCGCCGTGACCGGCAACACGACCGGGACCAATCGCTCGGCGGCCCGTAACAACGCGAGCCCCGGCTTGAGGGGCACCTTCAGGGCTCCCGGGAACAGCCCCCGATGCTGGCGGTGCGCACGGCGGAGAAACTCCTCGATGCTCACCACCTCCGGCCCACCGGCCTCGAGCGTCTGACGGTCGAATCGATCCTCCGTCACGATGCGAAGGAAGAGGTCGACCAGGTCCCCGACGTGTATCGGCTGGATGCGAGCCCTGCCGTCGCCCGGGATCATCAGCAACGGAGCTCGTGCGAGGGTCGAGAACTTCCGCCAGACCGGCGAGCCTCGACCGAGCACGATGGTGGGACGCACGATCGTCCAGCGGAGCGACGACTGCCGTACGGCTTCTTCCGCTTCCCGCTTCGACGCCGCATAGGGATAGCCGCCGGTATCCGCGAACGACGCCGCGATCGAGCTGACGTACAGGAACCCTCGCGTCCGCTGGGCCTCCGCCGCCTCCAACAGATCTCGGGTCCCCTCGACGTTGGTCTTGGCATACTCCGACGGCGATGCGTTTCCGGTGCGTGCGGCAAGGTGGAGCACGACCGTGTCGGGCCCCATGTGCCCCGCGTATCGCGCCGGTCGGTGAAGCCCGCACTGTACGCTCTCGACACTGCCGTCCGCCGACAGTGCGGGCGGCAGCTCGAGCGTGCGGCGTGTCAGCAGGGTGATCCGGCGGAAGTGGCCCGGATCCAGCTTCGCCAGAAGGCTGCGCCCGATGAAGCCTGACGCGCCGGTCAGAAAGAGGGAGGTCCGGGCGGTCAGGGGACTACCGAAGCGGGCCGCTCCGGCTCGCGTCGAATCGCGCGAGCTTCGGGCTCGGGCTCGGACGGAGCGCCGGGCGCATAGACCTTTTCGACGATGTACATGGGGCGGGGCTTGATCTCGTTGAAGATGCGGCCGATGTACTCACCGATGATTCCGAGGCAGATGAGTTGCACCCCACCGAAGAAGAGCAACCCGACCATGATGGTCGCCCAACCCTGCACCGTCCCGCCCATGGCCTTCTGGATGAACACGGACACCAGGTACGCGAATGCGAGGATCGAGGCGAGGTACCCCAGCCAAGAGGCGAGCTTCAGGGGTGCGTTCGAGAACGAAGTGATTCCGTCGATCGCGAACTTGACCATCTTCCGGTACGGGTACTTGGTCTCCCCCGCGTGGCGAGCCTCTCGCGCATATGGCACGCCGGTCTGGCGGAAGCCGACCCAGCTCACCAACCCGCGCACGAAACGATCTTTCTCGCGCAGACGTCGGAATTGATCGGCGGCCGCCTTGCTCATCAGTCGGAAGTCGCCCACGTCCGCGGGGATCTCGACGTTGGTGAACCGGCGAAGGAGACGATAGAACAAGCGCGCCGTCACGAGCTTCGCCCGGGTCTCTCCATCGCGATCGGTGCGCACCCCGTAGACCACGTCGAACCCTTCGCGCCATTTCGCCACGAAGTCGATGATCACCTCGGGCGGATCCTGAAGATCCACGTCGATCACGACGATCGCGTCGCCGCGGGCGTGATCGATTCCGGCCGTGATCGCGATCTGGTGCCCGAAGTTACGGGAGAACTTGAGGATGCGGACGCTCGGATCCGCGTCCGCGAGCTCCGAGAGGCGCTCGAACGTTCCATCAGAGCTACCATCCTCCACGAAAAGGAGCTCGTGGTCCAGCTCCGACAGGGACGCGAACACACCCCCGATACGCTCGTAGAACGAGTCCACGACGTCGATCTCGTTGAAGACCGGGACGACGACGGAGATCAAGTCACGTTTCGACACGTTCTTCGCTACAACCCCAGATGCCAAGGTCTCACCACGGTCGCCCTACTCTGCCATCCGGCTATTGCACCATCCGGGCCGCGTCCAGGGACGCCGGTGGCGGCCATGTTCTGTTGCGCGCGTGCGACGGTGAATGGCAGCTTGCGCGTCGCCGGACGGCTGTCTTCCCGACGAAGCCACGCCGTGCCCCCCGTCCTAAGCGCCACGACAATATATACATGGGCGTGAGAACGTGGGCGACTCGGGCCCGAGCCCGACCCTTGCGCGGACTGCGGGGATACGAGGGGCTGAACGGATCGGACTTGGGGTGATATCGAACTGAGCGTAATGGAGAAGAACGGGCCGGCCACCGGGCGCTCATCGAGGGTCCTCCTCGGCATCGTCGGACTGGCCGTCGGGCTGCACGCCGTCGCCGCCTGGCTGGCCCGCGCCATCGGGCTGCTCGTGACGCAGGACGATGCCCGCTACATCCTCCTGGCGCGCTCGCTCCGCAGCGGGGGCTATTACGACCTCTTCTCCGTAGACCTGCCGGCTCATTCGCTCTATCCCCCCGGGTATCCCGTGTTGCTCGCCGTCTGGGGAGCTGTTTTCGGGGACAGCTTCGACACCCTCATCGCGCTGAACGTCCTCCTCTCCGCCGCCTCCGTGTGGATCATGTTCCTGGCGCTCCGAAAGCTCGTATCGACCGAGCTCGCCACGCTGTGTGTCCTCGCTGTGGCGGCCAACTCGGCTCTGATTCTCCGAGCGGGGGGCGTGCGCTCGGAGGTGCCGTTCATGTTCTTCCTGGCGTTGTTCGCCTGGGTCGTGGTGAACGGTCGAGACTCGAACCGGTACCTGATCGTGGCGGCCTTCGCTGCGCTGGCCGCCGCGCTCACCCGGAGTCTCGGGGCCGCACTCCCGCTCGCCCTCCTCCTCCATATCCTGCTCGCGCGCCGGTACCGGGTGGTGGTGGCGTTCGGTGTGGTGGCAGCCCTCACCGTCGGTGCCTGGCTGTCCTGGACCCTGCTCACGGCCGCAGATGCGGGTCCTACCACCAACTACGTCAGGGCGGCGTTTGGCGGCTGGGAGGATCCTGCGGACGCAAACGTCTTTCAGGTCCTGGTGGACCGCGTCGTGCGGAATGTCTCGGCGTATGCCCCGGTACTACCCGGGCAGGTGTTCCCAACGTTGCCGGGCACACCGATCGACAACGCTGTTTCGATCTTCATCTGGCTCGTGGGTTTGGCTTCCGGAGCGGTGCTGTTTCTGCGCCGTTGGCGACCCGTCCTGCTTGTTCTCGCCATTACGGCCCCGGTGGTGGTCCTGTGGCCGTACATGCAGGGTCGCTTCTTCGAGCCCTACCTGTTGATCATTGTACCTTGGGTCTTGCTGGGTTGGGAGCACCTGGCGGGGCGCCTCAGGGGCTCCTGGCGGCGTCCGGTCGTGTTCGCGTTGACCGTGCTCATGGTCCTTACAGGGATCGTTCGGACGACGCGGGCCGTGAGGGCCCGGATAGACTGTGGCGAGTTTTCGCTCGAGAATCCCCCGCCCTGCCTCCCGGAAGACACTCGAGGCTTCCTGCAGGCAGTGGGCTACGTGGGTCGTGAACTGCCCGAGGATGCGCTGTTCGTTTCGGCAAAGCCGGAGCCTCTCTACTACTACACGGGGCGGCAGAGCATCAACTACCGTACGGTCCGGTTCGCACCCTCCTCGTTGGACATGAGCGCCATGTTGCGGGAGCGAGGCGTCAGTCATGTGCTTCTCGGCAGCGTGCACTTCACGGAACCGGAGTCGCTGGAGAGGTGGTTGACGACCTTCTGTGAGGAGTTGACCGTCGAAGCTTCCTTCCCCCCCCGAACGCTGTTGCTCGCGCTGCGTGCCGATTCCGGATTGGTGGATCCGGAGGCGACCGCGACCGGGACCGACGATTCGCCCCTGTCAGCGGAGCCGAACGCGTGCGCGGCGTTGCTGGAGTATCGGGCGGCGAACGTCGGGCATGATTTCGGCCTCCGTCGTCGGCGTCCCGGCCGCCGGGCTCGCCCGTGAGCGAATCCGGGTCCCACGATCGCATCGTTGCCCGAAACTTCCTCGCCCTGGGGTCGGGCGAGGCCGCCGCCCGCATCATCGCCTTCGGAGTCGTCGTGTATGTGGCGCGCGCCCTGGGGGCGTCGGCGTACGGCGTGATCGAGGTCGCCGGGGCGATCGTACTATATGTCGGCCGGTTCGCGGACGCCGGGTTCGATATCGGGCTCGGGGTGCGGGAGGTGGCGGCGCGCCCGAACGACCGTGAGCTCATCGGCACCGCGCTCGTCGCGCGCACGCTGATCTCGGTCGTGCTCGTCATCGGTCTCGTTGCCGTCGGCTTGACGCTGGTCCCGCCACCCGAGGGTCCGGTCCTGGCCGTCTATAGCCTGACCCTGCTGGCGGTCGGCGCCAGCACGCGCTGGGTCCACCTGGGTTGGGAGCAGACCAAGCCCGTCGCCATCGCCCGCACCCTAGGCGAAGCGCTCATGGTCGTCGGAGTGATCCTGTTCGTCAGGGGACCGGAAGATATCCTGCGCGTTCCGTTCGCCAAGCTGGTGGGTGACGGGCTCGCCGTGGTCCTGCTCTTGTGGTGGCTCGTACGCCGGCTGGATGCCTTGCCGCCGAGACCGAACTGGAGTCTCCTTCGTCCGCTTGCTCCACGGGCCGGGACGCTGATCCTCGGCACGCTGTGCGGGCTGCTGATCTACAACGCGGACGTCCTCATCATCCGGCTGTTTCGCGAGGCGGCGCACGTCGGTCATTACGCCGCGGCGTATGCCCTGATCAGCTTTCTGTCGAACATGGCCATCGCGTACGCCCTGAGCCTGTTGCCGACTCTGACCCGCCTCGCGGAACGGCCCGAGGAGCAGATGAAGCTGTATTCCACCGCGCACGCTCAGGTCTTCGCTGCGAGCCTGCCGATCGCCATCGCGGTCACGTTTCTGGCGGGCGACGCTATTCGGGTCGTGTTCGGGGCCGAGTACGCGCCCTCGACGTTGTCTCTCTCGATCCTGATCTGGTCGGTCCCGATCGGCTCACTCCGGATGATCCCGTTCGCCGCCTTCATGACCCAGGCGCGAGAGGGACTCATCCTATCGCTGACGGCCATCTCCGCCGGCGTGAACCTGGTGCTCAACCTCGTGCTGATCCCCACGTTCGGTATCGAAGGTGCCGCGGTCGCCACGCTCGCCACCGAGACGATTCGAATGGTCATCATGATGCGCGTCGCGCGACGCCACGGCTTCCGTTCGCCGGGCCTGGAGCGGTATTGGCGCGCCTTGGTGGCGGGGATCCCGCTGGCCGCGGGCGTATGGTGGACTCGACCCATGGGTTTGGTGGTCACACTCGCCGTGGCCGCGGTCGCGTACGTAATCGGGCTTACCCTCGTGGGAGGGCTCAGGTGGCAAAGAGGGCGGTTACCCGCGCTCCATGTCTAGCGAGACCGGCCGGACAAGCCGGTGAGGTGCATCGCGCGGGAACGGGAGCCCGCGTTCGTGGACCGCAGCCAACTGGCACCACTGTTGCGGTCGGACTCACCAAACACCTTCGTGCGATCCGGGGTCTTACATTGATGGTGCTGCTCGACCTACACCTGTGTTCGGCGTAATGCGGATGGGCACTGTATTAGCCCTCCTGAAGAGCCGAGGCACAGTCTGGCTAGTCGTCGCCCTGATCGTGCAGGCCGCCGCGCTCCTGCTCGCCGAGGCGGGTCCGTTCGTTCGATACCAGCATTATCCTGCCTACGGCGACCTGGTTTCCGGCCACGGGGCCATCTTGATCGGGGTTCTCGGGCTGCAAGCGATTCTGATCGTGCTGGCTCTGAGGCGACGCTTGCGACCGTTCATCGCGTGGGCGCGCGCCGCCTTCCGACCGTGGCAACTGATTTTCGTGCTCGGAGTCTTCGTAGCCACGAGCTCCGCCCCCTCGCGATCGCTTCTCCAGTACGCCTACGAGCTCCTGCTGGCATCCAGCATCCAGATCCTCGGGCTGGCGGCAGTGCTTCTCTTCGCCAGCCGCAACTCGCGCGACGCGGGCGGGCGGGTGTCGACAGGGCTGGACGGGTTGCTGAACGCTGGAGCACGACATGCCGGGTTGGATCGTCTGACCCTCGTCACGGCGGGTTGGGTAGTCGTGACGGCGGTGGTGCTGGGGCGATTCTCGTACGAATGGCATCCCCACGTTCCCGACGAGATCGCGTACATCCTGCAATCGAGGTACATGGCGCTTGGTTGGTTGACGGTACCCATCGTCCCGGTGCAGGAGGCGTTCCTTCCAGAGATGATGCTCATTTCGGAAGGCGGCTGGTATTCGATCTTCCCGCCTGGCTGGCCCGCGCTTCTGGCCGTCGGACAGCTCTTCCGCGTCCCATGGCTCGTCAACCCGCTCCTGGGTGGAGCCTGCGTGCTGCTCATCCGACTCCTGATTGGCGAGACTCATGGGCGCGCCACTGCGCGGCTCTCGGTGCTGCTGCTCGGCGCCTCACCATGGTTCCTGTTCATGGCGATGAGTTGGATGAGTCACCTCGCCAGCCTCGCGTGCGCATTGCTCGGAGCCTACGCCGTGGCGCGGGCGAGGAGAGGACGGACCGCATGGATGCTGCTCGCGGGTGGCGCAGTCGGAGCCGTGAGCCTGGTGCGACCGCTCGAGGGCGTGATGGCGGGCCTGGTCCTCGGCATCTGGTCCGTTTGGCCCGGCGCCGCGCGGCGGGTCCGTCTAGCTCTTCCCGTTTGGCTGGGGGTGGGGGCGGCTGCCGTCGGCGGACTGAACCTGCCCTACAACCAGTACCTGACCGGGGCGCCAATGCGGTTCCCGATCACGGAGTACTTCGAGATCCTCTACCCTTCGGGGGCAAACGCTCTCGGGTTCGGGCCCGAGCGTGGCTTCGGCTGGGAAGGCCTCGATCCGTTCCCGGGCCACGGGCCGATCGACGTGGCGATCAACTCGGACTTGAACAGCTATGCGTTGAACGTCGAGCTCTTCGGCTGGGTCGCCGGATCGTTGCTCATTCTGGCGCTATTCTTGATCGGTGGCAGAAAGCGTCCGGGCGACTGGGGTTACCTGGCGGCCGCGGTGTGTGTGGTCGCTATCCAGAGCGCTTATTGGTTTGCCGGGGGCCCTGACTTCGGGGCTCGGTATTGGTATCCGGTCATCATACCGTGCATCCTCCTGACGGCGCGGGGAATCGAGTGGCTGCGCGAGCGCTCCGAAGCGAAGGAAGTCGTGACACTGGCGGTGGGAGCCCTGATACTCGGAGCATTGGTGCTGTTCATCCCGTGGAGGGCGATTGACAAGTACCGCGGGTACCGTGGTATGAGTCCCGAGCCAGCCGGGTTCATGGAGACACAGGCATTCGGATCGAACGACCTCATATTGATCACGGGCCAGCGGCACCCCGATTATCACGCGGTGTCCATGCTGAACCCGATCGAGCCGACGGCCCCGGGGCCATGGTTCGCGTGGGATGGTCGGTCCGGCACAAAAGCGCGTCTCGAGGCAGCGTATCCCGGACGGCGGCTGTGGGTGATCGAAGGGCCGTCGAAGACGGGTGGCGGGTACCGGGTGGTCGAGCGCCCGGGCGACATGGCCGAGGGGGTCGGGGCCATGTTCGAGAACGAGTGAGGGGGCGCGGTGGTCCAACACATCGGCCGTAGCGCGAACCGCTTCGAACTCAAGTACCTGGTCCCGCACGATCGGGTCGACTCCGTGGTCCGCGACCTCGAAGCGTACGTGCACACCGACCCCAACGCCGACGACGAGCAGGGCTATCGCGTCCGCAGCGTGTATTGGGACAGCGATGCGTGGATCTTCTTCTGGGAGAAGATCGAGGGCCTGAAGCAGCGCCGGAAGCTCCGCGTGCGCGTGTACCCGGGGGCGGACTACGGCTTCGTCGAGATCAAGGCGCGCGCGGATCGCACGTTGCAGAAGCGAAGGACGAATCTACCGCTCGAGGAAATCCACGCGCGCTTCCGCGGCCTCCCCGAGGAGACGGACGCGATCGATCCGCCCGCCGACCCCGTTGTCTCGGAGGCGATGTATCTCCGCCAGCGCTATCTGCTGCGTCCCCGGATGGCGATCTCGTACTGACGCCGGGCGTTCTACGGAAATTACGAGCCCGACCTGCGGATCACGTTCGATCGCCGTATCCAGTACCATCCACGCGAAGTCGATATCGCCCGGCCGTTCGAGAGCGGACCGTATGTGGTCGACCCTCGGCTGGTCGTGATGGAGATCAAGTTCAACGAGCGGGCGCCATTGTGGCTGTGCAAGCTCGCGTCACGGCACGGCCTTCAGATCATCCGGCTGTCGAAGTACTGTACGGCCGTCGACCGCGCCTATTTCGGAAACCGCCTCACGTGAGCTCGCTCGGGTGAGGTTCCAGACGCAGCGTGACTCAGGTCATGGGGGGATGAAGTGGACGAACTGATTCGGGAGATGATGCAGAGTGGTGCGGCGGGCGGCGGCTTTCAGCTCTGGGAAGCCATGCTCGCGCTCTCCTTGGCCTTCTTCCTCTGTCTCATCATCGCCTATTTCTACCGGGTCACGCACCAGGGCCTGTCGTACTCCGTCGCGTTCGTGCACACCATGGTCATCATGGGTGTCACGGTCTCGATCATCATGCTGATCATCGGGAGCAATATCGCTCGAGCGTTCGCGCTCGTCGGTGCCCTCTCGATCATCCGCTTCCGCAACGCGGTGAAGGACTCCAGGGATGTCGCGTTCATCTTCATCACGATGGCGATCGGGATGGCCACCGGGACCGGATTCTATCTCGCGGCGGTCGTATTCACGCTGTTCATTTCCGCGATGGTGTACTTCCTGTTTCGATTCGATGTCGGGGCCGCCAAGACCCGCGAGATCCTCCTGAAGCTCCATCTGCCGGAGGGGGAGGATCACGTCACGGCGTTCGACGCGGTGTTCCTGAAGCAAGCATTTGCGGGATCATTCGCTCCTCAGCGTCGAAACGATCAGGGACGGAACGATGGTCGAGCTCGTCTATTCGGTCGAGCTGAAGCGCGGGACGGATGAGCGCACGTTGCTCGACGAGCGCCGTGGAGTGACGAGCGGGGGTAGGGTCTCGCTGCTCCCGGGGCAGGAGAACGTCGTGCTCTAGCAGCCCGCCGACGATGGCTATGCCTTCTTCGCTCTCGGGGCTCGCGCGCTTGCGGGCGCTCGGGGAGCACCCCAGACGGCTCCTCTTGGGCGCGTACGTGGCGGTCCTGGCGTTAACGCTCGCCGTCGTGTTCGTCCCGTTCCTTCGCGGTGCGGTGACGGAGAGAGCCCAATCGGCGTTCCGGTCGGTTCAGGGCGGTTGGATCGAGCGTGTGGAGCGTGGCGAGGCGCTCGTGAGCGAGGGGTCGTATGAGGACGCGATCGCTTATCTGGAGGAGCTCGACGCGCGGTTCCCGGCTCGAGTGAACCGCCACTCGCTCGACAAGGAGCGAGAGCGGATCCTGCACGCCCTCGGTCAAAGCTATGAGGCCATGGGCCGGAAGCGTTTGACGCTCGAGACCTACCGCCGGGCAGTCGGTTTCGATCCCCGGAACGTCGCGAACCACTTCGCGCTCGCAGCGGCAGCCCTCCGTCTCGATGAGGCCGAGGAGGCGCGGGCGCACCTGGATAGCGTGCTGCGAATCGACCCTTCCCACATGCCTGCGCTCGAGGCGCTCATTGGCCTCGACTTCGAGCGAGGAGACTTCGCGGGCGTCTCGTCCCGCTTCGAAGCGTACCTCGCCGCGTTCCGGATTCACGTCGAGATGCAGATGCGTCTCGACGATACGGTCGTTCTCGTCTCGATTCCCATCGACGGGCGGACCGGAGTCGTGCGGGCGCCGATCCCGGTGGCGACAAGCGCGACCCGGCTGGTGATCGAGCCCGGTCACCCTGGAATCGAAATCCTCGGCGTCGAATTCGAGTCGCGCGCGCGCGCAGGCCTCGTGGACCCCACCACCCTGCCCGGGCTACCTGACGGAGATCCGCTCCAGTTCGCGTTGCCGGCCCAGGAGATAGTCGCTGTCCGGCTCACTGTCCGGACCCGCGTACCGATCGACCCGGACACCTGGGAGCGCGTCGCGACCAGTTATCGGAACCGGCTCGATTTCGACGGTCTCGCCGCGGCGGGAGATCGGATCATCCGTCTCGCCGTCGATTCCGGACCGGAGCCCACCCCTGGCGAAGGAGCCGCCAATGCCGAGACCGATGGCACGGAGGCCGGCGGCACGAGGACCCCCCCGAGCGGGGGCAGGCGATGAGCTACCTGTCGCGCGGCAGCGCTCGCCGTGGACGTTTACGATCCATTCGCTGGTTCGATGCCCTGGTCTTGAGCGCTCCGCTGTTGTTCGCCCTGGGGTACGCTGTCGTTGTTGCGCTGGTCGACTACCGCACGGCGCTTCAGTTCGACGACTGGTGGTCCCAGGAGCAGCGGCTCGAGCGCTTTCTCACCGGAAGACTGCGAACGGCCGCGTTGTTGCCGAAGGCGGTCAGCCTCCGAAACAGGATGGACCCGGAAGCCGATGACGCGCATGTCATGAGGCTTCGTGTCAGCCGGGATGAGTGGGAAGGCGAGGTCGCGGACCCGTTCGTCTCGGACCCCGTTTGGATAGACGCGACCCTGATTCGGAACGGCTCCCTGTCCGATGTCAGAGTCCGGAGACGCGGCGACACGAGCGTACATTGGACGACCCCCAAGGTGTCCTTCACGCTGCGGACTCCCAAGGAGGCGCACGTCCGCGGCTTCCGTGATCTCGCGCTCTCGGGCAAGGAAGTCCTGTCCTCGCACATCGCGAACACGATGCCCGTCGAGTTCGACATCCCGACGCCGTTCTCGGCCGTGGTACCGGTCTTTCTCAACGAGCAGTACTACGGGCTGTTCCGGGCCGTGGAGCCGGTGGATGAGTCGTTCCTGAGACGTGTCGGCCGGATGCCGGGCAACGTGTTCCGCGCCGACCTGGCCGAGCGGGGCGAGTATTTCAAGAACGTCCCGCGCAACGTGTTCATAAATCCGTACATCTGGGACCGGACTGCGGTCAATGACGTGCCTGGCACGCAGCCGTTCACGACCCTGCGGTCTTTCCTCGAGGCGGTCAACGGTTCCACGTTCGATGAGCACGTGCGCTTGCTGAGCTTCGTGGATCGAGACGAAGTCGCTCGCCTCCTGGCCGCCATGCTCGTCGTCGGCGATCCGTACCACATGAGCGGGTCCACAACCAGTTCTGGTACGAGGATCCGTCGACGGGTCTCCTCCACCCGGTCCCCTGGGACCTGCGTATCCTGGACCTGCAGGCGCCTGGAGGCAGGCTCAACGCGTTCCTGCGAGCCGCCCTCAGAGACCCCTTCCTCGTCGACCGGACCCTCGCTCACGTGTACGCCGCGCTTGAGGGCGATCTCCGCGAGCGGATCGCCGACCGTCTGGACGAGATCACCGCTCGCTCCCAGCGCTACATAGAATATGAACGCGTGCGGCGCGGGCTCGTGTCCGACCCCGGCACCCCCGAGGAGATTCTGGATCAGGTCCGCCGGAATCTCGCTACGCTGGCGGATTGGGTCGCGGATTCGAGAATCCGGTATGCCGTGGCACCGGGCCCCGACGGAGAGCTCATCCTCGATCTCGAGACCGCCGGCTTTGGCGGGACTGATCTGCAGGCGCTGCGCTTCGTCGACTCCCAGGCTGATGGCGCCGGATTCCGGTTGTACGCCGACACCAACCGCAACGGCCGCCTGGATCCGGACGACGCTTCCCTCACGGCACGACCCGAGGTTACGGCCGAAGGCGCGCGACTCCGCCTCGAGGAACCACTCGCGTTGCTTTCCGGCTGGAGGGCCGGCGAGCGAGGAATCCACCGCGCGCGGGTGCACTATCGGCTATTCGTCACCGGGCGCGGGGCCGCCGGAATCACCGACCGGACCGAAGTCGAGCTCACGAATCGCATGACGGGGGCCGCCTTGGGCGGGGAGCGAGTATCCGCGGGAACTCCGATGGGGGGAGCGCACACCTGGCACCCGTGGCGGTACCCGCGACCGGACGGACGTACCGTTCGGCTGGCTGGCACCGTCACGATGTCCGAGACGCTGATGCTGTCTCCCGACGACCGGCTCGTGATCGAGCCGGGGACGACTATCCGGCTCGCGCCCGACGCCTCGATCGTTTCCCGCGGACGGGTGATTGCCCTCGGACAGCCGGGGCGCGAGATCCGCGTCGTACCGGCGCAGGAGGGCAGCCCATGGGGTGCTTTCGTACTGCAGGGCGTGGGGGCCGATTCGAGCGTGTTCCGGCACATGAGCTTTTCGGGTGGCGGTGGCGCGCGCGTCGGCCGCGTCGACTACAAGGGCATGGTGAGCGTGCACCAGGCACGCGGCGTCGTGTTCGAGGACGCGCGATTCGAGGACAACCTCCGCAGCGATGACGCCCTGAACGCCGTGCACGCGGACGTGACCCTCGAGCGCTGCATCTTCCGCCGCGCGAACGGTGATGCCGTCGATTATGACTATTCCGCCGGTGCGATCGTCGGGTGCGCGTTTGAAGACTCCCGTAACGATGCGATCGATCTCATGACCTCCTCGCCCCTAATCGCCTCGAACCGAATCGTCGGGAGCGGAGACAAAGGCATATCGATCGGAGAGCGGTCGAGCCCCTCGATCATCGACAACCACATCTCCTCCTCTGTGCGCGGACTCGAGATCAAGGACCGCTCCGATCCCCTGGTCTTGCACACCACGATCGAGAGAAACGGGATCGGCGTCCTCGTGCAGGTGAAGAACTGGCGGTACGGCGGCGGCGGATGGGCGCGAATCCTGTACTCAAGGGTGTCCGGGAACGAGACCGACCTGCAGGTCGACGAGTCTTCGCTGGTTACGCTGTACGAGTCTCAGGTCGGCGACGACCCCATCACGGCCGACGCAGGACAGGGCGCGCGGTGGATCCACGCCTCGGTCGGGGCGACGGGGACCCGAAGAGCCGGTGTGAGGGCTGGACGCCCGGAGCTCGAGCCACCCACCCCCCCCAGGTGGGACGAGTCTTTCCTGGCTCGATTCGACCAGGACCCGGCGCCGTGGTCGGTCCAGGGTGCCGGTCGCCTTCGACGCACGGATGGAGCGCTCACCGGCTGGATCGAGCGGGTGGGGGACGGGCTCGGTCGGCCCCTCGATTGGGACCTGACCGACCCCTCGATGCGGAGCGAGCTGGTTTTGGAGCTCAACGGCCGCGACCTCGAGCGCCTCTGGCTCACGCTCGGATCCGAAGAGGGAGAGACGGTGCACGAGCTCGGCCCGCTTGCCGAGGCACCCGAGGTCGGTCTCATTACGATCGACGTGCCGCCAGGTCGATATCGATCGCTCCGGATTCAGGGAAGTCCACGCGCCGGCGCCGGTCGCGTGGACCCGCGAACGGGCCTGGTAGAGCAACGTGGCGGACGCGTGGATCTGCGACGACTGCGGTTGTACACGCTCCCCGATGGTCAGGGAGCAAATCCGGATGGCGAGTCATGAATCGAAGAACGATCGTCGTGGCGAGTCTCCTTCCGCTCGGGCTCGCCCCCGCGACCGGCGCCGCCGCCGGGCTCACACTGCCACAAGCCTCCCAGGGTTCCGTGGATACCACCACTTTCGTGGTGCTGGGGCACGTGCGAGGCGAGGAGGACTTGCCGCTCCATTACGGGCTCGACGAGCTGTTGCGCGAAGTGCGGGCAGCAGAGCCCGATTTCGCGGTGCTCACCGGAGACATGATCTGGGGTGACCCCGGCCCGCACGCCGCGGATCGGGAGAAGGTGCTCGCCCAATGGGAGGCGCTGGACAGCGCGGTCGCGACGCTGAACATCCCGATCCATCGGACACCGGGGAATCACGACATCCGTGACCGGGTTCAGTGGGACCTGTACCAGGAGCGGTACGGCCCAACACCGGCGGCTATCGATCATGGGCGGGTCCGACTCCTGCTGCTCAACAGCTCCTGGAGACCGAAGGTGGAGGACGGTCTTCGGAGGTGGTTCGGGCAGGGATACCACCTGGACGACGACGACATCCGATTCTTGGAAGAGCAGCTCGCGGATGAGAGCGCCTTCGACCACGCGTTCGTCTTCCTTCACCATCACTTCTGGTGGGGTGAGGATGACGGTCCCTGGTGGCAGGAAGTCCACCCGGTACTAGCCGACGCGGGCGTGCGCGCGGTCTTCACCGGGGACTACGGCCCGCAGAAGTTCTCACATATGGAGAAGGACGGGGTCGAGTATTACCAGACGGCGATGGCGCCTGACGCGTCCCTCGGGATCCTGCGCGGGCACGAGTGGAACCGGATTTTGGCCGCCCAGTTCGACAACTACGCAGTCGTACGTGTGGTGGGTGAGGAAGTCGAGGTGGAGATCCGCACGCTGAGAGAGGTCTCTTCGGGCCATTTCACGCCTCAGCAGTGGCTGGACGTGTGGGGCACGACCGTGCGCCCCCCGCGTCTCTTCTTTCGGGGGAAGCTACTCCAGCTGCTCGAAGGCACCCGCGCCAAGGTATACGTGGCGGCGGGGCTGGGGCTGGTGTTCCTTGGCGGTCTCGTGGTCGGAATCGTGCTTGCGAGGCGAAAAACCAGGTACTAATTGCCCGTGGGGACCAGCTTCATCACGAAGCCGTCAGACGCGCCACCTGGTTGAGTCTGCGCGGCACCCGCCGTGACGGGGAAGTTCGGCGAGTCCGTGAAACCCACGAGGTACAACTCGCCGGATGGACCCAGCGCGATCCCACGAACGAGTTCCGCGCCGCTGCCCCCGAGATAGGTGGCGAATCGGACTTGCGAGCCATCCGGGCTCAGCACGATCAGGACACCATCTCGAACCCCTCCCTGGTACGTCGGCTGGATCGCGTCGGGCGTCACGGGAAAATCGCGAGACGACGTGTGGCCGTACATGTAGATGTTGCCCTCGCTGTCCACCACCGGACCGAGCAACAGGTCGTCATCCGACCCACCCACGTAGCGCACCCATGTGAAGGCCGAGCCCGAAGGGTCGAGCTTCGCGAGAAACCCCTCCTCCTGCCCGGCTGGACTGCCGGCAGCGCCGTGCAGATCGGCGGACTGCGTGACACCCGCAAACAGCACCGAGCCAGCGGAGAGCACGACGTGCGGGTGCTCGCCCAGCTCTCTGGCGCTACCGCCGAGCAGGGTGGAATACACGAGGCCCGATCCGTCCGCGGTCAGAACGGCGGCGAACGCGTCGGGCAGTCCGCTGGATGTCGTCTGCGCCGCACCGGACGTCCGCGGGAAGGACGGTTCGGCCGTCCCGACGATTCCGACGATGGAGAGGTCGCCGGAAGGGCGCACCCGCACCGACATGCCTCCGATTCCGGCGGCGAAAATGGCATCGGTCCCATTCGGATTCAGCTTGAGCGTAAAAGAAGAGGTCCCAGGAGATTGGTAGGCCCCCGGAGTGATCTGAAAGCTCCCGAATGTGCGGTCGCCGGTGACGATGACGTTCTCTTGACTGTCCATATGGAGGCCACCGCGCGGCCATCCCCCCGTGTACGAGCACCAGCGAAGTGTGCTCAAGTCCCCCGAGAGCCTGCACACGAACCCGTCGCCAGGGGAAGGCAGGGGGGAGTGGATATCCGGCCGGTACGAGCTCGCCGATGTCGGGATGTTGGAGGACTGTGTGCCCGTCGTGAACACGACATCGCCACCGGCCGCCACTGCGATCCCATAGGGCGTCCGTTCCATCCCGGACCCGCCGAAATACGTGGCGGCTTCGAACTGACTCCCGTCGGCGCTGATAATCGCTAGATGGGCGTCGCCGGCACCCCCACCGTAGGAAGGTTGAAAGGCCCCCGCCCGCACGGGCGCGTTCGTCGACCGCGTCCTCGCGCCCACGAGCAACCTGCCGCCGCTTAGGAGCACCGGCTCGCGCATCTCCTCTTCCCCGCTGCCCCCCATTCGGGTGGCGTAGTCGATCCGGTACGCGGCCCCCGGGGGCGAAGGAGGGGGCCCCGCCGTCAGGTCATCTCCGCCGCAGCCGATTGGAGCGACTGCGGCCGCGGCCAGCGAACCGAGCACGGCGACGAAGGGCGCTGGCGACAGGAATGGACGAAATTCTTCAGGCATCAGCCACCGGGAGTTTCAGGCATCCGGCCGGGTATTTCGGGCGACCCCGGCCTGCCGACAAGGACGATTCCGACCACGCAGGGCATACCCTGCCATGGGATCCAGGCTCCACCAGGTCTGAGGATACCCGCACAATAGTGAGTGCTCCGGCGAACTGCTAAGGCGCCAGCCGACGCCAGAGCGCCATCAGATCGAT
>JBDHHV010000051.1:0-25562 GCA_039589195.1 Gemmatimonadota bacterium
CGCCTGGGCCGTTTCCGCCGCCTGGGCCGTTTCCGCCGCCTGACTCGTTCCCGCCGCGGTGCAGGTCGACTTCCACCGTTCCCTCGGCCATGCGCAGCGCGGTCTCGATCGAATCGGCCAGTCTGTCGCGGTCCGCACCGCGCACCACGAGTCGATCGACAACTACCGAGATATCGTGGGTCCGCCGGCGATCCAGGGTGGGAGGCTCGGCCAGGTCGATGAGCTTGCCGTCCACGCGGGCGCGCACGAACCCATCGCGCAGCGATCGTTCGAACAGGTCCCTGAACCCGCCCTTACGTCCGCGAACCAAGGGCGCGAGGACCTCGATCCGCGCCCCATCGGGCCACTCCAGCACCCGGTCGGTGATTTGCGAGGCGGACTGAGCCTGGACGGGTCGCCCGCAAGAGGGACAGTGAGGTGTTCCCGCGCGTGCCCACAACAGACGCAGGTGGTCGTAGATCTCGGTGACCGTGCCGACGGTGGAGCGAGGGTTCCCGCCGGCGGTCCGCTGCTCGATCGCGATCGCGGGAGAGAGGCCCTCGATCTGATCCACGTCCGGCTTTTCCATCACTCCCAGGAACTGGCGCGCGTACGCGGAGAGCGATTCGACGTACCGACGCTGCCCTTCCGCGTAGATGGTGTCGAAGGCGAGCGAGGACTTGCCGGAGCCGGAGAGGCCCGTAACGACGGTCAGGCTGTCGCGCGGGATCTCGACGTCGATGTCACGAAGGTTGTGCTCGCGCGCACCGCGGACGACGATCGAAGGACTCGCTTCCCGCTCGAGCGGGCCGCCCGTGCGCGTCGCGGGCGTGTCGAGCCTGGTGCGCCCGGTGTTGCGCCGCTCCCTGCGCGAGGCGCTTCGTCCGATGTGCTGCGTGCGTTCCGACATAGCCCGGCATCGTAGGTGCGATCGGCGCCGCAGGGCAAGCTACCGCCCGGGTGCCGCTACTGGCGGGAGCGTCGCAGGGTCGACGTGATCCAGCCTGCACCGAGGGTGACCGCGGTCCCGAGCGCCACGAACCAGGGCCACGCGACCGTTCCGCGCGCCAGCGACCACAGGAGGATCATCGAGCCGATTCCGCTCACGATCCCCCCGATCGCGTCCGGCGCCCCGGCACGCGGGACGAACCGAGCCAGCGCGAACGCGCCGAGCAGACCGCCGTACACCAGCGACGCGATGCCGAGAGACACTTCGACGGCGGCGCTCTGACGACTCAGCGGGATAAACAGGATCGCGGCGCCCACGAGGAGGACGGCCCACCCGATCGTGAACCGGCGCCCGGCTCGCAGGATGGCCTGGTCATCCTCGGTCCGACCCCTCGCGGGCGCCCAGAAGTCGTACGCGGACGCCGAGGCGAGCGAGTTGATCGAGCTCGACAGGGTCGACATGGCGGCTGCGAAGACCCCGGCGATCAGCAGCCCCCGCAGCCCGACCGGGAGCGCCTCGAGGATGAAGCGGGGGAAGATCTCGTCCGAGCGATCGAAGCCGGCGCCCCCGTAGTACACCCACACGCCTATACCGACGAGGAGGAACAGCGCGAACTGCACCAGCACGGCAAAGCCGCTGCCGACGAGCGCCCGACGGCTGGAGCGTAGATCTCGACACGCGAGGAGCCGCTGCACGATCAGCTGGTCGGTCCCGTGCGACCCCATGCTGAGGAACGCCCCGCCGATTAGACCGGCCCACAGCGTATACGGCACCCCGGGGTCCCACGCCAGATCGAACACACGGAGCTTCCCGGCCGCCGCGGCCTCATCGAAGATCGTTCCCCAGCCTCCCGTCACTGCGGTGTGCAGGACGGCGACCGCGACCAGCCCTCCGATCAGGTACAGCCCCATTTGCATGGCGTCCACCCACACGACGGCCCGGATCCCGCCGAGATACGTGTAGATGAACGTCGCGAGCCCGATGACACCGATGGCCAGCGGATAGGACCACCCCGTCATCAGGGCCAGGGGGATCGCGGTGGCGAACAGCCGCACCGAGTCGGCGAGGAGACGGGTGACCATGAAGATGCCCGACGTCAGCCGTCTGGTGGAACCGCTGAAGCGTTGCTCCAGGAGCTCGTACGCGGTCATCAGGTCGCCCCTCTGGTACGCCGGGAGGAGCCAGGCGGCCACGACGATGCGCCCGACGATGTATCCCATCGCGATCTGCAGGAAGCCCAACGTGCCCAGGTACGCCACGCCGGGGATGCTCAGGAACGTGAGCGTGCTCGTCTCGGTGGCCACCACCGACAGCAGGACCGCCCCCCACGGGAGGTCACGGTTCCCGAGGAAGTAATCGCGGCCCCCGCGCGCGCCGCGCCCCAGCCAGGCGCCCCACAGCGTCACGCCGGCCAGGTAGATAAAGAGGACGAGGAGATCTATGCGATCCAGACTGCCCACCTCACCCGGAACCGGGTGGCCGGTCGCGAATCGAGGTCACGACCGCGTCGTGCAGCGCCCGCCGCAGCGGGATGTGGCGGCGGTTCACACGCGTCGGGTTCACACGATTGGTCAGCAACACCACGAAAAGGTCCAGATCCGTGTCGACCCACAGGCTGGTTCCGGTAAACCCGGTGTGCCCGAACGCGGCCGGGGTCATGAAGCGACCCGCCGAGGAGCGTTCCGAGGGCGTGTCCCAACCGAGCGCGCGACTCGAGCCCGGGGCGTGCCGCCGGACGAAGGCCGACACGGTGGCCGGAGATGGAAAGCGCTCCACCGGCACCCCCATGGCCGCTTCCAGCATCCCCCGGGCGAAGACGGCCAGATCCCGGGCGCTCGAGAACAGTCCGGCGTGCCCGGCCACACCGCCGAGAGCGTGCGCATTCTCATCGTGCACGATCCCCCGCAGGTGGGCGTGGCGGAATACCGTATCGACCTCGGTCGGGGCGACGCGCTCGTGGAGCGATGCGGGAGGCGTGAAGCGGGTCTCGCGCAGCCCCAGCGGGCCGAACAGCGAGCGCTCCAGCAGCACGTCGAGCGGCTCCCCCGCGATGTGCTCCGCGACGAAGCCCAGCGTGATGAAGCCCAGGTCACTGTACACGGTTCGCTCACCCGGGGGATAGGCCGCGGGGAGCTCGCCGATCGCGCCCCGATACGCCCCCCGCCCCGTCAGCTCCTGCCAAAACGGACGGAACGGAGGCAGCCCGCCCCGGTGACGCAGCAGGTCCCGCACGGTGACGGTCTTCTTCCAACCCTCGCTCCACTCCGGGAGGTACCGCCCCACAGGCGCGTCGAGCTGGAGACTGTCTGCCTCCACGAGCTGCATGATCGCGGTGGTCGTGCCGACCACTTTCGTCAGCGAGGCCAAATCGTACAGGGTCGAGTCGGTCACCGGCGGCGATGCCGGATCCCAGTCCTGCCTCCCGTACCCGCGCAACCGCACCAGCCCGCCGCGGCGGCCGATCGCGAGAGCCGCGCCCGGTGCGACCGAATCGGCGATCGCGGCGAGGAGGATGCGGTCGACGCGCTCCAGTCCCTCCGCATCCATTCCGACCGTCTCCGGTTCCACCTCGAGCGAGCCGGGTCGTCGCAAGCCTTCGCCCGCAGCGTGGTAGGGCGGGAGCGATATCGGCAGCCGCCCCGAGATCGGCGCGTGCCCCGTGAGCGCGTCCGCCGCAGCTCGCTGTGAGACCTCCCGCCCTCCCCAGGCGAGGAGGTACGCCTCGGCATCCGGGAGCGCCGAGAGCAGGTACGGGCTCCCGAAGGAGAGGATCAGGGGGGGCCGACCGCGCTCCTCCAGATCGCGGATGAAGTCGATGAGCTCGGTGCTCAGATCCAGCGATCCTACGGCGGAACGGGGTGGCACGTACGCGGAGAGGAGCACCACACCCGCCGAGTCCGCGCGCGCGAGCAGAGAGTCGTATCGGGCCGCCGCCGTCGAGGCCGTGACGTGAACGGCGTCGACGACCTCGACGTGCTCCCGGATCCGCTGGTCGAAGGCCCGGCCCGCCGCGAGGTCTCCGTCGCGCGTGTACGTGATGCTCAGGACGTGCTCCCTTGCGGCGCTCCGGAGCGGCACCCGGCCGGACACGTCTCGCACCAGGGTGATCGAACGCCGAGCGACCGAGTCCGCGAACGCGGCGTGTGCGGCGGTGCCCACCATGTCCGCCACCCGACCGGGGTCCACCAGCCGTCCGTCCGGAAGCCCGGCTCTCGCCTTGAGCTCCAGCAACCGTCGCACCGAAGCGTCGATACGGGCCTCGGACACCCGGCCTGCTTCCACGGCGGCCACCACGCTCGCGATCGCGGCAGGTGGATCGGGGGGCATGAGCAGCACGTCGGCGCCCGCCTCCAGCGCGCGGACCGCGGCCTCATCCCCGCCAAACCCGTTCACGATCGCCCCCATCTCCAGCGCATCGGTGAACACCAGGCCACCGAATCCCATCTCGTCCCTCAGAAGTTCGGTCATGAAGAAGGGAGAGAGCGTTGCGGGCGGCGCGTCGGCGCCCAGGATCGAGGGGGCCGCGACGTGCGCCGTCATGATCGCATCCACGCCCGCGTCGATGGCGCTCCGGAACGGGACGAGCTCGACCCGGTCCAGCCGATCCCGATCGCCGTCGATGATCGGGAGATCGATGTGCGAGTCCGAGCGCGTGTCGCCGTGTCCCGGAAAGTGTTTTCCGGTGGTCATGAGCCCTCCGGCGCGCGCACCGCGTACGTACGCCGAGCCCAGAACCGCGACGCGCTCGGGTTGCTCGCCGAACGATCGAGTGTTGATGATGGGATTCTCCGGGTTGCTGTTGACGTCCAGCACCGGAGCGAAATTCAGGTGTACGCCCACCGCTCGGGCCTCGGAGGCGGTGATGCGCCCCACCTCGTAGACAATGCGCTCATCACCGATCGCACCCAGGGCCATCGCGGGAGGGAACTCGGTCGCGCCACCCATATCCAGCATCCAGGGGAGAGCGTATATGCTCCCGAGTCGAGAGCCGGCACCCGCCTCGAAATCGGCCGCGACCAGGAGCGGCTGGCTCGCGAGACCCTGCAGATGGTTGAGCTTGGCGACGTATTCGTGCGGGGTCCCGAGGGAGATCACCAGGCCACCGATCCCGTGGGTCCCGACGAGCTCCGCGAGACGCTGCATCTCCTCGCTCGACGTGGCGGCGTAGCCACCCGACACCCACACCATCACGAGCTGTGCGACCCTCTCGCGCAGGTCGAGCGATGCCAACGCTTCCTCGACCCACGGGTCGAGCCGAGCCTCCTGCTCCACATTGGGCGGGCCGAGAGGGCGCGCCGTCGGCCCCGGCAGGGGCTGTGTCGCGCATGCCAGCCCGATGGCGGCCAGCCCCATGACCCTGGCAGGCCGCCGACGAGCCCGGACGGGCCGACGACGAGCCCGAATGAGCCGCCTCGGCCAGCGGCTGCGCTTTCCGGTCCCGCGACGCGCGATTAGTGTGGCGAACATGGCAGGTCGGCCGATCTCTCCCAGGCGAGTTCCCCTCGAGCCCCCACGGGCCGGACGCGACCGGAAAGGTATTCGGCCGCCATCACCGCTACAACGAGCGCTACGGGGCTGGGGGCTGATGGGTGCCCTCGCCGCGTGCACCTGGCCGTTCTCGGGGTGCGGCTCGCCGGATCAACGGGTCGCTCGAACGGATGGGATCCTGCCCGGAATCGATGTGCTGCTGTCGGACTCGGCGCATTTCGTCCGCGCGGGTCGGCTTGATCACGAATCAAACGGGCCTTGACCGCGCCGGGCGTAGCTCGATCGACCGGCTCCACCAGCGAGCCGACGTCGAGCTCGTATCCCTGTTCGCTCCGGAACACGGGATCCGGGGCGCGATCGCCGAGGGAGTCGGCGTGGCCGAGGAGCGCGACGCCGAGACGGGTCTTCCGGTTTACTCGCTGTACGGGACCACCCGGCAACCGACGGTCCGAATGCTGGCCGAGCTGGACGCGCTCCTGTTCGATATCCAGGACATCGGAACCCGCTACTACACGTACCTGTCCACCATGGCCCTGTCCATGCGGGTCGCGGCCGATATCGGCCTGCCGTTCATCGTCCTGGACCGGCCCAATCCGATCGGGGGCCTGCTCGTGCAGGGGCCGGTCCTCGACCCGGCCTTCTCGTCTTTTGTGGGGCTGTACCCGATTCCCGTGCGGCACGGGATGACGGCGGGCGAGCTGGCGCGCCTGTACAACGAGCACTTCGGGATCGGCGCCCGGCTACAGGTGGTGCCCATGCGAGGTTGGGCGCGCTCGACATGGTTCGATGGAACAGCGCTCGAGTGGATCGCCCCCTCCCCCAACATGCCCTCGCTGGAGAGCGCCACCCACTATCCGGGCACGTGTCTATTCGAGGGGACGAACCTCTCCGTGGGCCGCGGAACCCCGGCCGCGTTTCAACAGATCGGGGCGCCGTGGCTGGACGGCGAAGAGCTCGCGCGGCGCCTGGCGAGGCGTAATCTGGAGGGCGTCCGCTTCGAGTCCGTTCGATTCACCCCCCGGTCGCCCACGGACGGGAAGTACGACGGGGAGCGGGTCTCGGGAGTGCGCTTCGTGGCCACCGACCGTGACCGATACGACCCCGTGGCGGCGGGTGTGGCGGTGCTGCTCGAGGCTCGCTCGCTCATGCGGGAGGAGAGCCCCGACCCGTGGGAGTGGAATGCGGCGCACTTCGATCGCCTGGCCGGCGGTGGCACGCTGCGCGAGGCGATCGACGCGGCCGCTCCGCTCGACTCGATCCAGGAGACCTGGAAGAGCGCGCTGCCGGCCTTCCGAAACCTGCGAGAGCGCTTCCTCATCTACTGAGCCCGGACCGCCTAGCTCGGACCACCGAGCTCGGACCGCTGAGCCCGGACCGCCAGACGGGGACCAGATCTACCGGGCCTGAACCATGCGAGAGGGATACCCGCCCGAGCGGGTCCGCGCACGGCCCGCCGTACTTCTTCAACAGCCTTCTAATGCGGGACGAGGATGCGTCCGACGAGCGGCTCCATCTCCGCCTCGATCGGCGTGGCGCCTCGAAGCTCGCCGTCGATCTGGAAGGCCACGGGCGGATCGGATTCGATATGGACGTGCTTCGCCTGCAGGAAGATCATCCGATCGTCTCCCGCGAACTGGCGCCTGGCCACGCGCCACAGGATCCTGGCGACCTCGGGGAGGTTCCGGGGCGCGTAGATGCACACGTCTATGAGCCCATCGCGAAACGAGACCCGTGGCGCGACGGTCACCTCGACCGGGAGCGGCCCTGCCGCCAGTTGTCCGACGTTGGCAAGCAGCACCATCGAGGCCCTCACCTTGACCTCGTGCTCATCGGCCACGATCCGGTAGTCCGCGCTCGGCTGGGTCATCACTTGCTTGAGGCCGCTGTACAGGTATGCCCCGAACCCGAGCCGGTGCTTCAGCTCATCGGTGGCGGCGGCCATCACGTCGGCATCGAGCCCGGCCCCCGCGATCAGCGCGAAGTACTCGCCGTTCGCCCGACCTAAATCGACTTCTTCCACGCGGCCTTCGACGGCCACCCGCACGCTGTCTTCCAGTGACGTCGGGATGTCGAAGTTGAGCGCCAGCTGGTTCCCGGTTCCGAACGGCAGGATGGCCACCGGCACCCCCGTACCCGCCGTTCCCTTGAGGGCCTGCGCTACCGTCCCATCACCACCGACCGCCGCGACCGCACGGTACCCGGCGTGCGCCGCCTGGCGTGCCACCTCGAGTCCATCCTCGGCGTCGGTCGTCTCGACGATGTCGAACGGTACGTCCAGCGCCGCGAACGCCCCGCCGAGCCGACGCCGGAGCGCCTCGGGGAGCCCGCCACTGGCGCGCGGATTCACCAGCACCAGGAACCGGTCGGACTCGGGGATCGGGAAGGAACTCATGGATCGATACGGATGCGCCTGAGGGGCACGCAAGTCAGACCGACATGGCTTCGAGCCGCCGTACTCGCTCGGCGGTCGGCGGGTGCGTGCGGAACAGCGAAGCGATGGATCTGCCCGCATGGCCGGCCAGCGGGTTAACGATGCACAGGTGCGCGGCCGAGGGGTTCACGCTCATCGGTACGCGCTGGGCCCGCTCCTCCAGCGCGCGGAGCGCCGACGCGAGCGCGCGCGGCTTGCCGCTGATCTGGGCCCCGATGCGATCCGCACGAAACTCTCCCGCGCGGCTGATCGCCATCTGGATCACCATGGCCGCCACCGGCGCCAGAATCAGCATGAGGATCCCACCGACCGCGCTCCGGTCACGGTCGCCGCCGAAGAAGAGCCCGAATCTCGCCACCATCACGAGGGCCGCCGAGAGCGTCGCGGCGACGGTCCCGATCAGCATGTCTCTGTTCTTTATGTGCGCGAGCTCGTGGGCGATGATCCCCTCCAGCTCGTCCTGGTCGACGATCGGTAGGAGTCCCCGCGTCACGCAAACCACCGCCTGTTGAGGGTTGCGGCCGGTGGCGAACGCGTTCGGCTGCTCCGACGGTGCGATGGCCAGTGTGGGCATGGGGAGGCCGGCGCGTTGACGTAACCGGTCGACCAGATCGTACAGATCGGGGGCGTCGGCCCGCTCGAGGATCTCCGCCCGGTACATCCGCAGAACGACCCGGCTGCTGAACCAGTAGCTGCCGAAGTTGATCACCGCCGCGAACGCGAGGCCGATGGTCATGCCGCGCGTCCCGCCGAAGTACCCGGCGACGCCCGCGAGGAGCGCGGTAAGCAGCGCCATCAGCCCGAAGGTCTTCATGTAGTTGGACATCACTTCACCCTGTCACGTCGATGTATTACCGGTCACTCGAACCTTATTGCGTGTCTCTCAGAACGTCCACTCGCGAAACAGGAACAGGCCGAACGTCTGATCGTTCGCGATGTTGGTGCCGCGGAACAAGCCGTACTGCTGCTGCTCGAAGCGGTTCTGGGCCCTGGCCTCGAGCGTCCAGTTCTCGGTGAATCGCCATTCCATCGCCGCGCTCGGGACACCGCCGCCCAGCGGCTGGGTGACGGCGAAGAAGAGCTCCTCGCCCGCGTACCAACCGAGCTCGAGCTCCGTGTTGTCGAACAGGCTCTGCGAGCCCTGGGCACCGGGAGCCGTTTCGCGGGTGCCGCCCACGGAGCGCAGGTTGAAGTAGCTCAGGCCACTGGCACCAACGAGGGCCGACGACAGGCCCGAGCTCAAGGTCCCGAGGACGCCCTCCTGCACCAGGCGCTCACCGAAGCGCTGGTCGGCCGACCCGTAGCAAGGCGCACCGACGGCCAGGAAGCACAGCTGGTTCGAGTCGCTCATGGGCGGACTGCTGCTGAGCGTGAGCTCCGTCGAGCGAAGCGTACCGCCGATATGGGTGGTGACCACGACCGGCCCGTCGCGGGTGCGGGTGCGATATTCCGCGGTGATCGCGATGTTCGGGTTCAGGTCCGGATTACCGACGAACTGGATCGTTCCTGCGGTGATTCGAAGCTGCTGGCTGTAGGGCGGTAGCCGGTCGAAACGGTAGGTTCCCCTCGCCAATTCCACCGTGCCTACCATCAAGAGCGACTCGGAAGCCCGGTCCATGTTGACGGTCAGCCCCTCCCCGACCATCTCCACACCGAGTACGTCGGATCGCAACCACAGGTTGGGGCCCAGGTCGATGATCGCGGACACCCGCAGGTTGCGCATGAAGGGATTCCGGAAGCGATCCAGCTGTCCGGTCTGCGCGACGCCGGTTGTGTCGATCAAGCTGAAGATGCTCGGATCGCCCAGGTCGATCACCTGTCTCTCGCGCAGGAACTCGTCCTGCCGGATGTCGCCATCCCGAATCCGGTAGCGCCCCTCGAGCATCGGGGCTCGATAGCTACCTCCGAGGTGGCCCGTGCCTTCGACGGCTACCGTCATGTCACGCCGGTCGATCGCGTGCAGGCGTTCGGCCAGCAGGTCCAGGTCGAAGACCGGATCGGTGACGCTCGCGAAGTCGACCGTCCCGCTGAGAGTGGCGGTCCCACCCAGCTGCGACCTCAGCTGAAACGCATCGATGCGCGCTTCCGAGCCACGGAACCGCGCGCTGCCTTCTGCCGCCCGGTAGCGCACCCCCAGATCCGGGACCCATGCGGTGCCATCCACGATCCGCGCGCTGCCCCCGTATTGGAGCGAGCCCGGGGCGCCCGCGATCGTCATCGTCGCTTCGACCCGTCCGTCGATCTCCTCCAGGCTCCGGACCGGAAGAAGCATGAGCTCGAGCGGCAGGCTGTCCGCCCTGATCTCGATGTCGAACGGATCGTCGAGCAACCGGCGCTCGACTCCGTGGAGCGCCAAATCGGTCCGTACCTCGCCGCGCGCCATGGCCAAAACGTGGTTCGCATCCAGAAGGACCAGCTCCCCCTCCAACCGCCGCCCTGAATAGTCGAAGCGGGCTTCGAGCGAATCGTATTCGGTGGTTCGGAAAACGGGTGAGTGAACGTGTACCCCTCCGCTCATCTCCGGGTCACCCAGGGTTCCGGTCAGCGTGATCTCTCCGTCCGCTGTTCCGGACAGATCCGGCGGCCTCGAGAACAGCTGCGCGAGCTGGACCAGGTCCAGCCCGTCCAGGCGAACCTCCATGCGTCCCGGCTCATCCACCGGGATCACGCCGTCGGCCGCGAGCCCACCCAGAGAACCGGTCAGCCGGAGCCCGTCCACACTCAACCCGGCATTACCGTACGCCACCCGAGTCGGCCCCTGGAGAACGCTCTCACCGGACCCGAGGAGGATTCGAAGGCGATCGAACGCGAGGGCGAAGCGGTCCTCCGTGCGCTCCATGTGCCCGGAGGAGGAGAGGCGGAGCGTGGAATCGCGTCGCGCATCAACGGTGAGCGACGCTGGGCCCGGGCCCCGGCGTTGGAATCGCATCGAAAGCGAGTCGATCGCGTGGCCGAACAGATCGACACCGGTCCCGGCCAAATCGAGGGTCAGCGAATCCCGCACCAGGGGATCCGCCACTTCCACGCGAGCGTCGAGGGTCGCGGCGCCAAGACGTTCATAACGTGGGTCGATCGCGGTGACGGTGGCCTGGACGGAAAAATCGCGTACGTTCCCCGACGCGACGCCCGTTGCCACGAACGACCCCGCCAGCCCCTCGATGGGCGCGTTCTCATCCGCTGCGCCCGCAACCGCGAGATCCGCGAACAGGTCTTCCGTGCCTTCTTGCACCGCCGCGCCGGGGATCTCGTCGAGGATCCAACGATTCCATCGCGTCAAATCGGGAACCGTGGCCTCGAGCACGAGCTCGCCGCTCGCCGCTTCCGACAGACCGAACTCGCCTCGACCCTGAACACGGCCGACATCGGACCGGATCGCGAACGTGTCGACGACCGCCAGCGCGTTCGCGACCGTGAAGCGGACGAGGCTGGTGTCGATCCGCGCCTGTTCGAATACGGACGGCAGGATCTCGAGGTCGAAAGAGGCCGCCAGCGTGGCGGGGTCCATGCCCCGGCCTACGACACGTCCGCGGACCGCCAGCTTCGAGGCCGGTGCCGTCTCGATCCACTGATCCAGCTCGACGCCGTCCGCCACTACCTCGGCATCGTATGTCGGGTCGTCGGCGGTCACATCGAACTGCCCGTTGAACCGGAGCTGCCCGCGGGGCGTCTCGAGATCGACGCTGGCCTGCAAGTCGTTCAGCGCGCCGGTGGCCCGGATCGGCCCGCGCACGACGCCCACGAGGTCCGCGTCGGGCAGGAACGGCCGGAGCATCGAAAGCGCCAGCGGGTCCGCGAACACGCTCACGTTGATCGCGGATCCGGTCTGCAGGTCCAGGCCTCCTCCACCGGAGAGGGTCGAAACGTCCCCGCCCTCGCCCACGTGGCTGATCTCTCCCCGGAACCCCAGCGCGCCGCCTGCCCGTCGCTCGAGTGTGGCGGTCCCGTCGATCCGGCCGGGCAGCCCCGTCCCCAGGCTCAAGTACTCGGCCCAACGCGGCTCGAAGGCCACGAATTCGAGACCCAGCTCGTGGAGTGGGTACGGCTCGACCAGGGCGACGCCGCCAACGGCATGCAGCCGGGACGGCGGAACCGAGCCACCCACATCGGAGAGCTCCACGTCCGCGTCGATCAGCAATGCGTCGATCCGACCGCTCCCGGTCAGGTCGCCGCGTACGTAGCCGTCGATCAGCTCGGGGCGTCCCAGGAGCCGATCGAGCCACTGCAGGCGCAGCGGCGTCAGACCCAGCGCAAGACTCTCGAACCGGGGGGTCGGTTCGAGCGCCAGGGTAAAGCCTCCACTGATGCGCGTGTCGCCGCTGCTTATCGCTCCATCCCGGATGTCTACCACCATGACGTCGTCGCGCGAGCGGAGGGTGATGCCCATCGGGCCTCCCCCTCCCTCCGGGACGGGTACTGGCAACCACTGGAGATCGGCGAATCCCACCGGGTCGGCGGCCAGCTCGAACTGGTAGATCAAGGGGCTGCCGGGCTCGACCCAGCCGGAGCCCTGCAACGCGCTGGATCCGAGGTCGAGGCGGTCGAGCTCGACCCTGATCGTGTCTCCGAAGGTGACCGAACCGTCATAGCGTCCCACGTCGAGCGGCTGTCGTACGGCCTCGAGCCGGCCGCTCAGCCCGCGCATCTCGACCCGAAGCGGACGCTGAGCATCCAGGATTCGAATCAGCGGGAACGTGCCCCGGAGCGAATCGATCGCGAAGACCTGCTCATAGGCCTCTTCCCCCGACTGGCCACCAAGACGCTCCAGTCGCCAGATCGTCTCGCCCCTCTGTGCGCTTCGGATGGCGGCCCCACGCGCTCGACCTTCCAACCCCTCCGTCCACGGGCGGCGAATCTCGAGCCGACCGCCACCGACAACCGCATCGCTGAAAATCAGGCGCAGGCCGTCCGAGACTTCCCCCGTGAGCTCATCATCCCCGGCCACGGAATCCTCGGCCACGGAATCAGCGGCCACGACGCCCTCCACGGTATCCGGCGGTTCCTCCGCGAACTCCCCGGCCACGGCCGTGTCGCCGAAGATGCGAGCGAAGTTCCAGGTACCGTCGGGCAGCTCCCGCAGCACGATCTCCGCCCGGGTCGCCTCCATGCTCCGAAAGCGGAGCTGACCGCGGACGAGGCTGAGCGGATCGTACTCCAACCGTACGGTGTCCAGCGCGACGAACGGGGTTCCGTCCGCACCGCTGATCACGAAACGCTCCAGCACGACGCGGGTGAGCAGGTTGCCCCTCAAGACGGAACCGATCTCCACATCGCCCTGAATCTGGCTTCGGAGGGCACCCTCCAGGTACGAGAAGACGAGATCGCGACCGGGGCGGGTCTGGGTCAGCCCGAACAGCGAGGCGGCGATCCCGAGGCTGAGCAGCCCGAACGCCGTCGTGATGCGGCGACTCAGCCGGCGACGGCGGCGGTCACGACGACGCTCGGTCCCCGCCGGCGTATCGGTCGCGGGGGCGTCACCTACGCCGGTCTCGCCGGTGGCTGGGACCTCCGGATCGTCGTTCCTACCGGACTCTCTATCGCTCATGTGCCTCGCTTCGTACAGCGGTCCGTTGCCTGTCGACCGGGCGGTCGCCCGGATCCGGGCCGGCCGCTGAATGGCTATTGCCTGCTAGAACGCCTCTCCGATCGAGAAGTGGAACTGCAACCGCCGCCAGAACTGCTTCATCCCCGATGGGTCGTCGAACGTGAACGGATCGAAACGCACCGGCGCGTCGAGCTCGAGCAACTCGCCATCCTCCAACGACACGACCACGGGCAGATCGGTGGCACCACTCGGATTGTACCCGATGTCGAGCCGAAGGGGCCCGACCGGGCTCAGAAAGCGGATCCCGGCCCCCGGTGTCCAGACCGGCGCTTCGATCGACGACAGACCCTCCCAAACCTGCCCCACATCCAGAAAAGCGACGAGCCCCCACTGCGAGCTCAGCAGCTTGCGGAGCTCCAGCGTGGCTTCGAAGCCGGCGTTTCCGCCGATGGGGCGCTCGGTGAACGCACCGGGATTCTCGGCGGCAAGCCGCTCCACACAGGCGACCAACGGTTCCTCCGGACAGCGATCCACCGCATCCACCTGGAGCACGCGTGGACCGAGCAGGTTCTGCCCGAACCCGCGCACGCTCTGCGACCCGCCGGCGAAGAAGCGCTTCGAGGGGTGGATCACCTTGTCCGTGATCTCCGGATTCGGCGAGAAGATGGGTCCGCTGGTGGGCTCGACCAGGCCGCCACGCACCCGTACCCCGAACACGAGGCCGCGGGAGAGCGTCTCGAAGTCGGCCCCCTGGAGGGCCAACCGCACGTACCGATAGTCCGAGCCCGTAAAACGCTCGGCTCGCTCGAGCTCCGCGCTCAGGTAATACCCGTTCGTGGGAGCGAACGGATCATTCGTCCTGTTGTAGACCCAGGAGAGCGTGAGCGGAGACAGCCACCGGGCCTGGGTCACGGTCTCGATATCATCCGGAGCGCAGAATCCGAAGTTCACGCAGAAGAACACATCCGCCGATTCCTCGGCGAACCCGGTGAACTCGGGTCGGTAGTTGAGCGTAGCCGTCATCCGGCGGTGCAGGCGCCGACTCACCGACAACTGGGCGCCCACGCCCTGTCGGATGAAGACGTCGGGCACGCTCTCGCGCTCTCCGAACAGCAGACCGCGGAGGCTGTTTCTGCCCGAGAAGAACACCGGGATCGCCAGCTCGGCCTGAATCAGGTAGTTGAGGGTGCGGAACGCCGGATCCTGCCCCACATCCGAGCACGGGAACTCCCCCCTGATCTGCTGCGCGAAGACGTTCTTCAACCTGGCCGTCAGCTCGAGACGCTTTGCACCACCCAGCAGGTTCCGGTGGGTCAATCGCGCCTCGGTCTGGAAGCACTCATCCGTGCTCCACCCCGCTCCGCCGCGCGCGCCACGCGCGTTCGCGGGGGTAATCTGGACGCGGAGGTCCACGATCGAATCTCCGGCGAGCTCCGGCTGGACCGAGGCGAAGCGCACGGCGTCCAGCGCGAACAGGGTTCGCTGGCCGTCCTGCACGGCGCTCTGGCTGTAGTAGGCGCCCGAGCGGATGTTGACCAGCCGCCGAACGGTCCGAACACCGATCTCGTCTCCCCCATCTACGTGCACTCGTCCGATCCGATACCGGGCTCCGGGGCTCACCTCCAGCGTGACGCGGGCGCCCTCGCCGCGCGGGACGAAGTAGTCCTCCAGGATGGCCGCGTTCAGATAGCCGCGATCGCGCAGCTCACGCTGGAGGCTGTCCCTCCCAACCTCCAGCTGCACCTGGTCGAACGGGTCTCCCACCTCCAGACCGATGATGTCGTGGGCGCGGTCGGGCTCGAGCACCCCCGCAAGGCCCCCGACGGCCAGGGAATCGATCCGAGTGGGTGTGCCTTCCTCGATGATAAACGTGACCCGCGCCTCGTCACCCGAGCGGACCACCGTCGTGTCGACGTGCGCCTGGAGGTAGCCCCGAAGCTTGTAGAAGACCTCGACCCGGTTCCGATCATCCTGTAGATCCCGGTCGCTGAGAAACGCGCGCCGGTGGGCGAATCCCCAGTTGGTGAGCAGGCAGAACGGCTCCAGCAGGAACGTCACGCACTCGGTCTGCCTCGTCCGGATCGCCGCCGCCAGATCCTGATCGGGATAAACACGGTTGCCTTCGAATCCGAGCGACATGACTTCGGGATCGCGGATCGTCTGCGCCCCCAGCGCCACCGGTATCAGCGTGAGGGCGAGGGTGACGAGCGCAGGCACCTTCACCCGCGACGCGCATCTCGATCGCGGGTCTGAGCAGGCCAGCGGAGTCACGGACTCAGCGCGGCGGCGAGTCGGAGCGGCGATCCGGCGCGGGGCTCGACTCGCCCTGTGGGAGGTTCCCTTCTTCGGGTGAGATGCGACCGTCGACATCGCCGATCGGCTCTCTTCGGAACCATGTGCGCGCCAAGTAGAAGATGACCGAGCCCGCGACGAGCCCGGCCGTGGCCGCCAGGGTCAGGTCCTTCGATCCGCTGGATCCACGGCGATATACAGTCACCTCGTCCTCAACCGGTCGGCGCCGGTCGAGCCGCGGCCCGGCGACGAATCAAATAGACTCCCAACGCGATCAGGCCGATGCTAATGACCTGAGCGAGGGTGAGCGGCCCGAAAAAGCGATCGTCTTTCGCGCGAAACACCTCGACGAACAGGCGCTCGGCACCCGCGAGCACCAGCCACACCGCGAACAGCCAACCCGCCTGCGCCGGGCGTCGGCGTAGCCTCCACAAGATAAAGAAGATGAACAGCGCCAGGCCCGTCTCGTAGAGTTGGGTCGGGTGTACAGTGAGCAACGTGCTGTCCGCTACGGCGGGGTCCACGGAGCTACCGTACGCGCGCAGGTTGCCGGCCGTCGTCGGGGGTATCCCGCTCGGGAAGGCGAGGCCCACCCAGCTATCGGTGGGGCGCCCGTAGTCATCCCCCACCAGGAAGCACCCGATCCTCCCCACCCCGTACGCCAGGGCGAGGGCGGGGGCGACGATGTCCGACGCGAACGCGATCGACACTTTCCGGCGGTACAGGATGTAGATCACGCCCAGCGAGCCGCCGAGTAAGCCTCCGTACCAAACGAGGCCACCGCGCGCCAGGATCGCGCGGATCGGATCCAGCGCGGTTCGGTCCCAATACAGGATCATGTAATAGAGCTTGGCTCCCACGATCCCTCCGATCAGCGCACCCAGGAGGATGTCCGCGGCGAGGTTGGGATCGCGCTCCGTTCGCTTGAGCTCGGAACGGATCACGGCGTATCCGGACAGGAACGCGAGCGCCATCATCGCGCCGAACGAGGTGACCGTGAACTCGCCCACGATCGGCAGGTCGAAGGTGATCAGTTCAGGGTGCACGACTCACTCCCTACGCGCGGTTCACTGGCAGGCCCACTGGAGTCTTCAGCGGCTTGCATAAGGTTCACGGTGGCCTTCGCCCCGCTCGGACCCAGGCGTCCAAGGTACGACCCCTGGAAAGGCGAGGGCCGGATCGGCGTTCAACTCCCACCCACTGCGCTCACCACACCGCAGTCTGTGCTCCGCCACACGCGCGACCATCGCCGCGTTGTCGGTGGCCAACCGGGGGCTCGGAGCGAACAGCCGCACGCCATCGCCCAACCGCTCGGACAGGCCTCTTCGGAGCGCGGTGTTACACGCAACGCCTCCCCCCAGCACGACACGATTGCACTCTGCCCACTCGACGGCGCGGGCCGTCTTCTCGGCCAGCACGTCGATCACCGAAGCCTGGAACTCGGCCGCAATGTCCGGGACGGCCGCCGGGAGCGCGCCATCTCCTTCCCGCTCCAGCCGCTCGGCCCATAGGGCCGCCGCGGTCTTCAAGCCGCTGAACGAGAAGTCAAAGTACGCAGAATCACGCGGCGTGTCCGCGCGTGACAGCATCGGGCGAGGGAGAGGATGGCGGCCGGGCTTCCCCTCGGCCGCCGCGCGCTCGATCTCGGGTCCACCCGGATACGCCAGCCCGATTCGGCGGGCGACCTTGTCGAACGCCTCGCCGGCGGCGTCATCGCGCGTCTGTCCCAGTAGCGTGTAGCTCCCCCATGCGCTGGCGTGCAGCAGCAACGTGTGCCCTCCCGATACGAGCAGCGCGACGAACGGGGGCTCGGCTTCCGATTCTTCCAGGGCGGTCGCGAACAGATGCGCTTCCATATGGTGCACCCCGATGAGCGCGAGTCCGCGGGCGTACGCGAACGCCTTCGCCCAATTCACGCCCACGAGCAACGCACCCACGAGCCCCGGGCCGGCCGTGACCCCGACACCTCGCACGGCATCCCGACTCGCGCTCGCCTCGCGGAGGGCGAGCTCCACCATCGCGTTCAGCTTTCGAACGTGCGCTCGGGCCGCGATCTCCGGGACCACACCGCCAAACGCCGCGTGGGCATCCTGAGAGGCGATCGCGAGCCCCTTTATCTCCCCTCCATCCACGATCGCCGCCGACGTCTCGTCACACGATGTCTCGATGCCCAGCACGGGGCCGTCCACGAACGGGCTCGGTCCGATCGCCGTCCACGCCCGGTCATCGACCTGACGCCGGACGGCGCTCACGGCTCCATTCCGACCGGCCCGGCCGTCACACGGGGGGGGACGGCCGTCGCGGTGGCGGCAAGGTCCGGCGGAAGATCGAGAGCGACCCGGTACGTCTGCCCTCCCGTGAGTCCTTCATCGATGCGCACCGTCGCCTGTACATCGGCGGGCGTCAGGGCTGCCACGATCCGTCGCGCACCCCGCACGCGAACTTCGACCGAATCCGGAGAGAGCACGACGTCGCCGGCGCCGGGCCCGATCGCCCGCACCGCGACCACGAGTGCCCGCTCGACGAGGGAATCGATCTCGGCCGTGAGCAGCACCCGCTCAGGGTCGATTTGGATGCCTTCCAGCTCCGGCGGGATCCTGATGTCCAGTTGTCGTGTCACGGTGGCGTCCGCCTCCTCGATCACCAGTCGCTCCGTCTGGAGCGTTCCGATCGCCTGCAGGGTGGATGCGCCTCCGCGCACCGTCACGCTCTCCGGCTCGATGAGCAGCCTGCCGCGCACGAAGCCGTCCGCGGGCACAACAGAGGTGATAGGCACCACCGCTACGGTCCGCTCCTCGCGGCGCTCGAACCGCAGGGTCACGCGCGACGGGCTGACGGCCGTGGGCCGCACGTTCAGGGTGCGGTCCCACACGACCTCGGTGGGCGACAGCTCGATCTCCATCACCGAGTCCGTGACACCATCGATCACCTTACGGATGAGGGGTTGGCCGAAGAGCGCGATGATGTCTCGCCTGCGTCCCTCGAAGGTCGTGACCACCTGCGTGGGCGCTTCCCGGAGCGTCCACAGCGTGTCGCTCACCACGAACTCGAGACGGGTGGCGACCGACTGGTCGGAGCGCTCCTGATCCGCGGTCACGTTGAACCACAGCAAGACCGAGAGGGTCACGGCGGCCGCTTTGTACGGCCAGTTCTCCAGGATCGCCGCGCGCAGGCTCACCCTCGCCCCTCACCACCGGGGTCCTCCGGCGGCGCGTCGATGGAGTCCGGTGGCTCACCCGCTACGAGGACGGATACGAACCCGCCACCGCGCACATCGAACCCGGCCGTGGGCGTGTGCGAGATCACCCGGCCGGGAGCCTCGGCGGCGTCGGGCTGGTAGCGAACCGCCCCCAACTGCAGGCCCGCGTCCTCGAGCAGGGACTGGACATCATCCACGTGGCGGCCGCGAAGGTCCGGTACCTGCACGATCGGCGCCCCTTCGGATACCAGAAGCACGACCCGCGCGGGCAGAGTGAGCGATGTCCCGGCATCGGGATCGGTCCCGCGCACGCCGGCTCGTCCACCCGACGCCTCCCTGCGAATCTCCACCTCGAACCCCATGGCCCGAAGCAACTCGGCCGCCTGCGCGGTCGCGAGGCCGTCTACCTGGGGGATCGTGCGGGTCGGTGGTCCGTCGCTGAGCGTCAGCCCGACTTCGCTCCCCGGGCGGGCCAGCTGACCGGGGAGGGGGCTCTGCGCGAGCACGACCTCCGGGGGCGCCGTCGGATGGCGCAAGCGGGCCTGAACCCGGGGGACCAGACCGGCTCCCGCGAGCCGATCGCTGGCCTGTGCGAGCGTAAGACCCGCGAAATCCGGCATCGGCACGAACGGCGTATCGGTCGGGTCCTCGGAGGGTGGGAAGAGGACCCCCACGGCGATCCAGTAACCGACGAAGTACGTGATCAGGACCATCACGCCCGCGATCGTCCAGCGTGAGCGGGCGAGCCTCTCCCAATCGACCGCTCCGACCCTCGGGACGCTCGGCCGCCGCCGCTCGAAGCTCATCCCGACACGCGACGGAGCCGGCTCGCGAAGGCGCCGTCCGTCCCCCCGATCCACGGCCGCACGAAGAGGTCGCCCTCCGCGGTGAGCATCTCTCCGGGAAGCTCGATGTCGCGGGGCGGGTCCCGCTCGAACTCCTCGTGTCGCTCGAGAAAGCTCTCTATCTGCACTTCGTTCTCCTCGGACTCCAGCGAACAGGTAGCGTAGATGAGGAGTCCTCCCGGCTCCACGATCGACGCACACCCCTCCAGCAATTGGGTCTGCAACATGACGAGCGAGGCCAGCCGATCATCGCTCAAACGCCAGCGCGCGTCCGGTCGGCGCCTCAAAACGCCGGTCCCGGTGCATGGGGCGTCCAGAAGCACGGTGCGTGCTCGACCCAAGCCCGGACGGCGCGCGTCCGCCACCATGCAGGAAACCGGGGCGTCCAGCCGGGCCGCGGATTCCACGACACGCTTCAGACGCTCGCCCGACACGTCGGCCGCCACATACGGCTGCGCCGACGGCACCTCATGGCTCAGCACCATGGCCTTCGTGCCGGGCGCTGCGCACGCGTCGTACACCGGGCCATCCAACTCGCGGCCCGCATAGTCTACCACCACCGAGGCGGCGGGGTCCTGCACGACCGCGGGCACGGCCTCCAGGAACTGGGCCGGTGTCCCGCGCACGAGCTCACAGGAGCGAGACCCGAAGGCGGGCGAGCCCTCCAGGGGCTGCAACTCCACGTCGTCACCTGCGAGGCGGGCCGCCTCCTCACAGCTTTCCGAGCCGAGCAGCCGGACGACAACCGGAGGTGGTTGGTTGTCATGCTTCACGAGCCGGAATACGTCGTGCCAGCCCCAGCGGTCCATCCACCGCCGAACGAGCCACTCGGGGTGCGAGCCATACGTGGCGAGATACCCGACCGGGTCCACGTCCCGCGACGGAAACGGATCTCCCTTGCGAGGACCCTTCGTCGCGGCGCGGAGCACGGCGTTGATGAAGCCGACACGGCCGGGGTCCATGGCTCGGCCGGCATGTCGAACGGTCTCGGCGACCGCCGCATGATCGGGAACGCGCAGCTCGCGGAGCTGATACAGACCTATACGAAGCCAATCGAGCACTTCCGCATCGATGCGCGTGAGCGGCCGGTCTGTGAGCGCGGCGAGCTCGGTGTCCAGGCGCCCGCGCAGCCTCAGGCAGCCGTACGCGAGGTCTTGCGCGAACCCGCGGTCACGGGGCCCCACGGTCGGGAGGACGCGGGCCGCACTCTGATCGGCGAACGCGCCACTCCTGACCTCCCTCAGAATCCTATGGGCTGCGACTCGCGGGTTCGCTTGCATCGCCTGGTAGCAGGCCCCTCAGGCCAGCATGCCCTCGACGGGGCTCGAAGGAACCGCCCACTCTCGCTTCGGCATGCGGCCCGCCAGGTACGCCTCGCGCCCCGCCTCGACCGCCAGCTTCATCGCGCGCGCCATCCGGACGGGGTCATCAGCGGCGGCGAGCGCGGTGTTCATCAGGATGCCATCGACACCCTGCTCCATCGTGACGCAGGCATCCGATGCAGTGCCGACGCCGGCGTCGACGATGATCGGCACGTCCAGTCGCTGCTTGATGAGACGGACGTTCAGCGGGTTGAGAAGACCCTGCCCGCTGCCGATCGGAGATGCCAGCGGCATGACAGCCGCGACCCCGATCTCCTCGAGACGCAACGCCGTGATCAGATCATCGTTGGTGTAGGCCAGAACCACGAACCCTTCGTCGATGAGCGTCTCCGCCGCTTCCAGGAGCTGGGCGGTGTCGGGTAGCAGCGTGTCCTTGTCTCCGATCACCTCTAGCTTGACCCAGTCGTTCAATCCGGCTTCGCGCCCCAACCGTGCGTAGCGGATCGCCTCCTCGGCCGTGTAGCAGCCCGCCGTGTTCGGCAGGAGGAAGAACTCCTCCGGATCCAGGTAGTGCAGCAGGCTCTCGCGGTTGTCGGCGTCGAGATCCACGCGGCGCACGGCGACGGTGACCATCCCGGCGCCCGATGCGCGGATCGCTTCGACGGTCTGCTGCGGACCACTGTACTTCCCGGTCCCCAGGATCAGACGCGAACCGAAGGCCCGATCGGCGATAACGAGCGGTTCGTCCATGTCATCCCCCTCCCACAAACTGAACGAGCTCCACGCGGTCGCCCGGTTCGAGCCGAATCTCCTCCAACTCGGTCCGACGGAGAATCTGGCGGTTGAGCTCCACGACGACGGTGCGGCGGTCCACCGTCAGCTTCTCGAGGAGGCCGCCGACGGACACCCCCTCCGGTACGAGCTGCGGTTGCCCGTTCACGTGGATCTCTATGTCTCGTGTATCTACGCCCGGGTCGTTCTCCACGTTCGTCCTGTGTTCTATTGGTTCTACGGTCTTCGACGTCAGCTGCCCTTGTCGTTCAACTTCGCACACAGCTCGGCTGCGGCCCTCACGGGATCGTCAGATGCCCACACGGCCCGCTTGACCGCCACCCCGTGCCCACCGGCCCGACGAGTTACCCCGGCGCGAGCCGCGTCGATGCCTCCGATCGCTATGAGCGGGACCGTCTCGAAGCCCTCCGCATCCAGAGCGAGCCGAACCCGGGTAACCAACCCGGGGCCTGCGCCTGCCCGGTTCGGGTGGCTCGGAGTGGCGAAGATGGTACCCAGGATCAGGTAGTTCGCTCCGTCCGCCGCCGCCGCCAGTGCCGCAGGGATTCCGTGCACCGACGCTCCCAATCGGAGCGTCCGCCCCACCGCCACAGCCACGCGCATGGCTTCAGTCACGCCAAGCGCGGTGCGGCCAAGCTGCACGGCCTGAACGCCCGCCGCCAGCGCCACATCGACCCGCGCATTCACGACACACCACCCGCCGTGGGTCGTCGCGGCCCTGGCCAGCGCCACCGCGTGCGCGTGTAGCTCCCGGGCGGAGCACCCGAGGCGAAGGTGCAGCGCGAGAGCAGGACCACAGCGCTCGAAGAGATTCAGCGCCACTCGTCGGAAGTCCGGCGCCTCCGCCTCGCGGTCACCTGTCACGACGTGCAGGGGCGGTGTCACCTGCACAGCAGGTCGCTCAGACGAAGCGCCCCCCTTCCACGGCACCACGACCCCGGATCCACGCGGCGGCGCTCATGCGTCGCGCCCCGGCGGGCTTGACGGCACCGATGCGAACCGATCCGCGGCCGGCGGCTACCTCGAGCCCCGAGCGGGGATCGGCTTCGAGGATGGTCCCGGGCGCCACGGCGGACCCGGCCTCAGGCACGGCGGGGCCGGCCGCGGAAGCCACGATCGGGTGACCCGTGACGCGGGGCTCGAACAGCAGCACCGGGACACCCTCCAGCTCGGTCCACGCCCCCGGCCACGGGTCGCAGCCGCGGATCCAGTTCGCCACCCGGGTCGCTTCCAATGCCCAATCCAGCCGGGCGTCCTCGCGCCCCAGCTTGGGGGCGTACGTCGCCAGGGCGTCGTCCTGCTCGGTTTCGGTGTGCGTCCCACCGGAGATGGCAGCCAGAACTTCGACGGTCATGGGCGCGCCGAGCGCGGCCGCACGCCCGTACAACTCTCCGGCGGTCATCTCGTCATCGATCGGGATCGCCGATTGCAGGAGGATCGAGCCGGCATCCATCTCACGCACCATGCGCATAATGGTCACGCCGCTCTGGCGGTGTCCGCGGATGATGGCCCAGTTGACCGGCGCCGCCCCCCGCAGCTCCGGGAGCAGGGACGCATGCACGTTCACCGACCCGTGGACCGGCAGGGCCAATACCTCATCGACCAGGATGTGCCCGTAGGCGGCGACCACGGAGATCTCGGGCTCGAGCTCCGCCAGCTCGCGCAGGAACTCATCCCCTTTCGGGCGCTCGGGCTGCAGGAGGTGGAGCCCCGCATCGAGGGCGGCGGCCTTCACCTCGCTCGGTTGCAGGCGGCGCCCACGACCGCGCGGGCGGTCCGGGTTGGTCACGACACCCACCACGTCGTGACCGGCGTGAATGATCGCTTCCAGGGTGGGAATGCCGAAGTCGGGAGTGCCCCAGAACACCACTCTCATTGACCCGCTCGAACTCTCCCGCCGGCGCTTATAGGCCGCCGCCGGGCCGGCGCTCGGACTCGTCCATCCGCACCCACTTACGCTGAAGCATCTGACGCTTGAGCGGGCTCAGGTGATCGATGAACAAGACCCCGTCCAGGTGGTCCTTCTCGTGTTGGATGCACCGGCTGAGCAGGCCATCGGCCTCGATCTCGACGGGGTCGCCGGCGGCGTCAAGACCCCGAACGACGATCCGCTCGCTCCGCTCGACGAGCTCCGCCAGCCCCGGGATGCTCAGGCACCCCTCCTCGTCTTTCACCTTACCCTCACCCGACACGATCTCCGGGTTGATCAGCACACCCGGCTCCGTGCCTTCCTCGCGGACGTCGTACACGAACACCCGAACGGACACGCCCACCTGCGGGGCCGCGAGACCGATCCCGTCCGCCTCGTACATCGTCTCCATCAGGTCCGTGATCAGCTCGCGCACCTCATCATCCACCGCTTCGACCGGGCGGCACATCTCACGCAGGACCGGGTCTCCGTAAAGACGAATCTCGCGGATCATGGGGTGAGTCCTGGGTCGCTCAGTCACCTGACGGGCCGGTGCATGGCTCCAGCGGGACGCTCAGTCGGCCTTCGTGACCTGGCCGATCTTGGAGCGCTCGACCTCCACGCGTGTCTCGCCCGACTTGATCGTGACCCGGTCCTCCTTCAGGTGCACCACGGTTCCGATGATCCCGCCGGCCGTGACGACCTCGTCCCCCTTCTCGAGCGCCTGCACCATCGCCTGGTGCTGTTGCTGCTGCCGCCGCTGCGGACGGATGAAGAGGAAGTAGAAGATGGCGATGAACCCGGCCATCATGAACAGCGTTCCAGCCGGGTTCGCCCCACCCTCCCCGGGTGCCATCAGGATGTTCGCGATCAACATTGCGGCTCTCCTATGCAGGCCGCGGGCAAATCCGCGACCCGCTAACGGGCTGCCTGGTCAGACTCCTCGGTCTGGCCCCGGTAGCGGGCCAGCCACTCGTCCGCCCAAACCTCGAAATCGCCCCGGAGGATCGCGGCGCGCGCAGCCGAAGTCAATTCGATCAGAAAGTGGACGTTGTGCAGGGAAAGTAGCCTCAAGCCGAGAAGTTCGTCACACATGAACAGATGCCGGATGTACGCGCGTGTGTAGCGCTGGCAGGCCTCGCACTCGCACCCCGGATCGATGGGGCCCTGGTCGGTCGCGAACCGAGCGCCCTTCATGTTCATGCGACCCCTCGTCGTGAACGCCGTCCCGTTTCGTCCGTTACGAGTCGGCGCCACGCAATCGAACATGTCGACGCCGCGGCGCACCGACTCGATCAGGTCTTCAGGGTACCCGACCCCCATCAGGTAGCGTGGAATCCCGCCCGGCATGGCGCTCTCGCACCGGTCGAGGATCGCCAGCGTCACCTCCTTCGGCTCTCCGACCGAAAGACCGCCGATTGCAAGCCCGGGCCAGGGTCCGAGGGCAAGCGTCCGTTCGAGGGAATCGAGCCGCAAATCTTCGTATGAGGCGCCCTGAAAGATCGGGAACAGCAACCCGCGCGCGGTGGCATGCCCGGCGGCATCCCGGGCGGACCCCGACAACTCGCCGTGACGGTCCCGGCAACGCGCGAGCCACGCAAGCGAACGCTCCACCGCGACCCGGGCCTCCTCGCGGCTGGCGTTACCGGGGGGGCACTCGTCCAGCGCCATCACGATGTCGGATCCGAGCGCCGCCTGGATCTCGATCGAGCGCTCGGGGGTCAACCGGTGCCGGGAGCCGTCTATGTGGTTCTGGAAGGTGACTCCCTCGTCGTTTACCTCGTTGATGCGGGCGAGCGAGAAGACCTGGAATC
>JBDHHV010000052.1:0-19980 GCA_039589195.1 Gemmatimonadota bacterium
GAACGACGGATTGGTGTACGTTTGCGACCGGCCGAACGACCGCATCCAGGTGTTCCGCACGGATGGCACGTTCGTGAGGGAAGTGTTCATCGCTCCCCGGACGTTGGGGGACGGATCCGTATGGGACATCGCCTTCTCGCGAGATCCCGGGCAGCGCTTCATCTACCTGGCCGATGGCAAGAACATGAAGGTGTATGTCATCGAGCGGGAATCGCTCGAGATCCTGACTAGCTTTGGCGATGGCGGACGTCAGCCGGGGCTGTTCTTCGCGGTGCATAGCATCGCCACCGACTCGAACGGCAACATCTACACGACCGAGACCTACGAGGGGAAGCGCGTCCAGAAGTTCGTGTACCGCGGCATGGGGACGGTTACCACGAAGGACCAGGGCGCACCGTGGCCGCGGAGTGCGCCGTAGCCCGCCAACCCCAACAAGCACTCGGGCCATACGTGGTTCACCACGCTGAACGCACGTCCCTGTGTTTGTGAGGGCACCGACCTCCAACACGGAGGGCGCGCTTCGAGGCACGTCGTGCCGGGGCACAAGCACGCTACTAGCGAGCCCATCCTCGCCGGCCCACCACGGCTGCCCGGAAATCCCCTACACCATGGTACGGGTGTTCCCCGACACGCCCCGTGCCAGCCGGCCTTCTTTTTCGCCGACATCTGGCGTTCCGCCCGGGCAGACGCGCTCCGGAAGACCATCTCCGAAAGGCAGTGTTATTGTACGACCGAGGTCTTCATGTGGCCGGGCATCGTGCACCAGCCCTCTCAACTCGCTCGCGCCATGTGGGGCGCCAGGGTGTGGACGCGGCCCAAGCCCCTGGGGCCCGGTGAGCGCGTACCCGTCGTGATAGGGCCCGACGGGTTGCCGGTATCGGACCCTCGTGAACGGCCCGATGAACCTCGAGACGCTATCCGCTGAGTGAAGGCCCCGGAGTGAACGCTACGGCCGACCCCGGCGGCCCCCCCGACTCAGCCGGCAGTGGCAGATTTCCCGGGCCGCCCTCGTTGACGGTAGGAATCGTCGGCATCTGTGGAGCCGTCCACCTCGATCGCTGTCTGTCCGCGCTGGCTCGTCAGGAGGGGGCGCCGCCGTTCGATATCCTTGTCGTGCATGACCCCCTTCTCCCGAACATCTACAGGCTGGCCGAGCGGAACCCCGACGTGCGGTTCATCTCGAACGAGGCCCAGCGGACGCCGCTCGAGCTCGCGGCGCGCGCCGTACGGGAAGCGGGTGGCGACACCGTGCTTTTGACCGAAGACCACTGCGTCCCCCGGCCTGACTGGGTTCGTCGTTTGGTGAGCGCGCGACGACCGGAGAGAGCCGCCGTCGGCGGTGCCGTAGAACCGCTCAGCGGGGCCACCGCTCTCGACTGGGCCTTCTACTGCGTGGACTTCTTCCGCTACATGCCACCCCTGACGGGCGGGCCTTCACCGACCCTGACAGTGTGCAACGTCGCGTACGAGAGGAAGCGACTCGCGCTTGTTGCGGACATGTGGCGAGAGGTGTTCCATGAGACGGCGGTCAACGAGGCGCTACGAAGCCACTTCGGCGAGTTGTGGCTGGAGCCATCCGCTCGGGTCGGAATGCGGCGGCACGTCCGGTTTCGGGACGCGGTATACGAGCGTTACGCATTCGGCAGGCTATTCGGGTGCACGCGCCTCGGGTTCGTGCCCGGGTGGCGTCGGGCATACTACGCGCTCCTGACACCTGCTCTTCCTGTGCTGCTGATGGGGAGGATAGCCCGCCGCGCGTTCGCGAGCCGCAGGAACGCGGTCCGGTTCATCCGAGCGCTCCCGCATCTCGTGGTCCTGGTGCTTGCCTGGTCGTGGGGGGAATGGCTGGGCTACGTGACCGGGCGGCGTCCGGGCTCCGAGCTCGTCGCGCCCGAGCTCGTTGCACCGAAGCTCGTGGGTTAGGCTCAGATCAGATCGGCGAGTACATCCGAAAGATTGGGTCGCCCGAGAATCTCGATCTCGTAACGGACCTGCGTGTACGGTCCGGGAATCTCGATCAGACGGCTCAGGTCGATCGGTGTGCCGACGGCTACGGCCTCGGCCTCTGCCTCCAGGGCGCTGGCGACCGTAGCCTCGAGGTCTCGCACCTGCCCGTCCCCGTATCCCATCGCGGGGAGGAGGTCCGACAGGTGCGGGTACTTCTCGAACGTCCCCGCGATCTCGCCGATCGCGAAGGGTCGGGGATCGACCAGCGTCGCGCCGAGGGCCTTGGCCGCCAGGCTCGCGGCTCCATACCGCATGTCGCCGTGCGTGACCGTCGGGCCGTCCTCGATCGCGAGCACCCTCTTCCCTCGAAGCACGTCCGGGTCGTCGACCGCGAGCGGCGACGCCGCCTCGACAACGGTGGCGGAGGGATTCAGCTCACTCACGTTGTCTCGGACCAGCTGGACATCCGCGGGGTCGGCCGTGGCGATCTTGTTGATGAGGATGACATCGGCCATCCGTACGTTGATCCCGCCCGGGTAATAGCTCGTCTCATGGCCGGCCCGGTGCGGATCCACGACCGTCAGATACAGATCGGCCTGCAAGAAAGACACATCGTTGTTGCCCCCATCCCATAGGATGACGTCCGCTTCCTTCTCCGCCTCCCGCAGGATTTCACCGTAGTCCACTCCCGCCCACACGACCGAGCCCACACGAACGTGCGGCTCGTACTCCTCGCGCTCCTCGATCGTCACGTCATGACGGTCCAGGTCATCGAGGCTGGCGAACCTCTGCACCCGCTGCGCGAGCAAGTCGCTGTACGGCATGGGGTGACGAATGACGCTCACCCGCTTACCGGCGCCGTGGAGGATCCTCACGAGGGCCCGACTCGTGGGGCTCTTGCCCGCGCCGGTGCGCGATGCACATACGGCCACGACGGGCTTCGAGGAGGCGAGCATCGACTGGCGGAGATCCGGAAGCTCGAACGCGGCGCCCGCGACATTCACGCGCGTGGAGAGATCCATGACGTACTGAAAGGACAGGTCGGAATAGGAGAGGATGCACCGGTTCACATCATACCTGGAGATGAGCGACTCAAGATCAGCCTCTGGCTCGATCGGAATCCCATCCGGATAGAGCGGGCCCGCGATCTCCAGTGGGTAGCGGCGGTCCTCGATATGAGGAATCTGCTGAGCCGTGAACGCCACGACCCGGTACCCCGGATCATCGCGGAACAGCGTGTTGAAGGTGTGGAAATCACGGCCCGCGGCGCCGAGGATCAAGATCCGGGTTCTGTCCATGCGGTCCCTCTCGTCGTTTTGGAATCCGCCTCGCTCGAGCATACGGGCCTGACGACCCGCTCCCGCTCGTCCCGAGAATAATAGGCATGTCTCAGGCCACCATGGCAGGGGCGTTTCCCAGGTACCTTGCCCGAGCCCGAGCCTTGCCCGGCTCGGCGGCCCCCGCATACGATTGGACGGTCCAGCTCGCCGTCTCCCTTCGGCACGAAGGTGACGGGGCGGTGACAGCCTCCGAGTTGCTTATGACGCGTCATTCATGGCGCGTGACCATAGAGCGAAGATCGTAACAGGCCCCGGGGTCGTGGCCGTCGTCCGAACGGAGGCTCGTACGCATATGAAACGTCTGACAGAGCGGGTCGCACCGCTGTGGTCCGGTGCGCTGTTGGCCCTTGTGTTCTCCCCGCTCCCCTCTATCGCTCAAGATTCCAACATCGAGAGGCCCGTCGTCGAGATCGAGCGGCTCCTGACGCGTCTCGACTTCGAGGTCGGCGAGTTCCGGGGGACGCGAGGGCTGGGGGATCGAACGTACGTGGCCGTGCTTCACTTCGAGGATACTCCGAGCATGCAAGTGAAGTGGGCGCCGGCCATAGCGGGTGGGGAAGAGTTCAACAATCGTCCACGGATGGAGATCGCGGCCTACGCCATCCAGAAGCTCTTCCTCGATGAGGACGAGTACCCCGTGCCCCCTACGGTATGTCGGTTCGTACCGATGGACCGGCACCCTCCGACTCCCCCCGAAGCGGCGCCGATCGAGCCCACGTTCGAGGACTCGGATGAAGTGCTGGTCGTGCTGCAGTACTGGTTGAGCCGCGTGGATCAGGAAGCGGATGCCGAAAGCGTGTACGACGAAGAGCGGTTCGGGCGAGACCCTCTATACGCCAGGCATGTCGCGAACTTCAACCTGCTCACGTACCTGATTCGTCACCGGGATTCGAACAAGGGGAATTTCCTCGCATCGCTGGACCCGGAGAATCCGCGCGTGTTCTCGGTCGACAACGGGGTCGCATTCTCCAGCGAGGCGAGCAAGCGGGGTTCGTATTGGGAGAAGATCCGCGTCGGTGCGCTCCCCCGGAAGGCGATCGATCGCCTGCGCGCCATCACCCCGGAGACACTGAGACAGTCACTGGGTGTGATCGAGCAGTTCGACGTGAGCGAGACGGGTCATGTGACCCCGGTATTCCCCACGGAGAACCTGGATCCCGGCGAGGGCATCCGACATCGAGGATCGGTCATGCAATTGGGTCTGACCGCCGACGAGATCCGTGAGGTATACGCCCGGATCCAGAAGCTCCTGGGCGACGTGGACCGCGGAAAATACCCGTTGTTTTGATGACGTCCGCGGCCCCTCGGGCGCAGGGCTAGCTCCCGCCCTTCCTGTATCAGGGAGCTTCGCCTCCGAACGCGGCCTCCAGCACCTGACCGTCCAGGTCGTCGGGAACTTCGATGCCCAGCAATGCGGCCAGGGTCGGTGCGATGTCCACCGTGCGAACTCTGCCCGAGTGCCAGCCCGAGACGAACCCGGGGCCGTCGAGGATCAACGGCACGTGCGTATCATACCGGTGCGCCGATCCGTGCTGGGCAACATCGCCCCCGAAGAGGTAATGCGGTCTTGTGTTGAGCATGACATCGGACGACCGCTCGCGATGGTAGGAGCGACGGAACATGGAAACGACGTTCTCGCCGTCGGCATCGGCCCGGCTGACGTCCTCTGCGGAAAACGCGCTCGAAATGAAGTCCACCTCGCGCAACCGCGCCGCGACCGCCTCGCTCAGCCGGGACACGGGCACGGACATTTCCCCGCCGTCCCCGGCCTCGAAGATCAGGCCGTCCATATAGCGAACTCCCGGCTGCTCCCGAATCCCGAGCTCGGCCATCGCACCCGCGATCGCACCCAGAATCGTCTCGCGAAACACCGGCCCGGGGATTCGCCGCGCATCGTGTCCGCGCCGGGCCATCTCTTCCGGAGCCGCCGCGACGCCATGATCGCCGGTCAAGACCACGGCGTAGTTCTGGGTCCCGACCGTCTCATCCAGGAATGAGAAGAACTGCTCCAGATACCCGTCAAGTCGCAGATAGTGATCCTGGATCTCCTGGCTGTACGGTCCCCAACGGTGACCGATGTAGTCGCTCGCGGACGCGCCCACGAACAGGATGTCGGGTGTGTCATCGACCCCGAGCCCTTCGTTGCGCACCATCGCCTTGGCGAACTCCAGCGTGACCTCATCTCCGAAAGGCGTTCGCCGCAGGAAGTTGTAATAGCTCCTGTTGGGCCGACCCGTACCGTTGTCGAACCGCTCGCTGAAGTCGTAGGGGAAAGTGAACCAGCGGCCACCTCCTTCGGCGGGGAAGCTGTCCTCGCGAGAGGCGCCGTACTGGTCCTCGGGCAGCAGCCGCGTCCAGCCCCGCGTGAAGTAGGACTCGACGAGCCCCGACGTGTTGAACGAATCCACCCACGCAGGATACGCGGCTGCGTAGTAACTGGAGGTTACGAAGGTTCCTGCGTTCTCCAGATACCAGTACGCCCCGTCCGGCCCGTGGTCCGCCATCATGATGGCCGACCGGTCCTTGATGGCCACGCTGTAGACCTTGCTGTCCGGCGATGCGCGCTTCAGCCAATCCCCGAGACCGTCGCGGCGCAACCGCCGCGGAGAACGCCCGGGCAGGTCCGGGTAACCCAGGATCGGGGCCGATTCATCCAGGGAGTTGTATACGTCCCGATCCTCCGTCCGCTCGAAGAAGTCGTTGCCGACGATCGCATGACGCGATGGATACACGCCTGTGGAGATGGTGGCGTGGCCCACGGCCGTTACCGTGGCCGCGTGGTCCTGGTGCGCTTCCGTGAAATTGGCCCCGTCTTCAAGGAGGCGGGCGAACCCCCCCGTGAACTGCGGTCTGAACCGATCCAGGTAATCGGCTCGCATCTGATCCACGACCAGCACGACAAGCAGGCGAGGGGGGTCTGCCGGGGGAGGGTCACCGGGAGCGGAGGGTTGGGCCCGGATGCCCGGGATGACCACCGCTGCGCTGGAGAGCGCCAGGGCTCCAAGTGCCAGAGTTCGACTCCGTATGCACCCCATGCTCATCGGCGTCTCGGTCTCGGGTTATCGGACGCCACGTATCGTGACGCGGCCCGGCATTCTCGGCCCGATCCGACTCAGAATCAACCGTGCACCCGGCGAGTTTGGCTACGGACCCCCGAAACGGGTCGTGCGGCCCGCGGCTTGCGGCTCCTACTCGCACCGGCGGATGTTCATCCGGCAAGGCCCTTACGCAAGTCACTACCCGCACGTGGAGCGCGTGGCCCCCGATGAACCCAGTTCGAATAGGCGTAATGGGCGCAGGAGGCTTGGCGCTTCACACCCACCTGCCGATCCTCGGCCGGATGGATGGGGTCGAAGTGGCGGCGATCGCGGAGCCGGAGCGAACGAAACGCGATGCGGCGCTGCAACAGGTGCCCGACGCGATCGCTCTTGCCGACCACCGAGAGATCACCTGCCGTCGCGAGATCCAGGGGGTGGTCGTCTGCCTCCCCAACGCCCTTCACGCCGAGGCTGCGGTCGCCGCGTTCGATGCCGGACAGCACGTCTACCTGGAGAAGCCGATCGCCACTTCGCTCGAGGAAGGCGCCGAGGTCCTCGCCGCATGGAGGCGCGCCGGGACGATCGGAATGATCGGCTTCAACTACCGCTTCAATCGGCTCTATCGGTCTGCGCGCCGGCTGCTGGAGACAGGTCGATTGGGGCCGCTCGAGGCCGCGTGTTCGACCTTCACGATCGCCGGCACGGACCTCCCCGCCTGGAAGCGGTCGCGGGCAACCGGCGGAGGAGCGCTACTGGATCTGGCCTCGCACCATATCGATCTGATCCGTTTTCTGTTCCGCGAGCCGGTGAGCGAGGTGATCGCCAAGCTGTGGTCCCGTGAGACGGAGGACGATACCGCATACATCCGCCTGCGGCTCGCCAGCGATCTTCCGGTCGAGGGCCTGTTTTCGTTGACCGCGGCGAATGAAGAGCGTTTCGAGATCTACGGGAAGGATGGCACGCTCACCGTGGATCGTTCGTTGTTCCAGGATGCCGTGATCTCCCGCCCGGGCCGACGGGCCGCCCGACGCCGTGGGCCGATGACGTCGATCCGAGCCCTCGCCCACCCCCGGTATGTGCTCGACAAACGGCGCACGCCGGGGCACGAGCCCTCTCACCGGGTGGCGCTGGCCCGCTTCGTTGCGGCGATTCGCGACGGGCGAGCTGCGACACCCGATCTCGAAGATGGATACTCGAGCCTCGAGGTCGTGTCGATGGCCGAGCGTTCGGCACGCAGCGGCAAGCCCGAGCGTGCGTCAGGCGTATGAAGCCCGAGCTCACGGTGGTCGTGGCCACGCGCAATCGAGGTGCGAGCGTGACGCGCACCTTGCAGACGATCCTCGAGAATGGGCACCCGTCGTTCCAGGTCTGCGTGGTCGATCAGAGCGATGACGATCGGACCGCCACCGCCCTGCAGCCGTACACGGGCGAGGGACGGATCAGGTACCTGCAATCCTCTCCCCCGGGTCTCGCCCGCGCTCACAACGCGGCGATCTCCGAAGCGGCCACCGAGCTTATCGCCCTTACCGACGATGATTGCAGGGTGCCCTCGGATTGGCTCGAGATGGTTGCTGACGCTTTCGACCTTGACCCGCGCATAGGGATCGTATTCGGGAACGTGTATCCGGCGGAACACGACCCGAGCACCGGCTTGATTCCGGGCTACATTCGGGACGAGCCGTTCCTGGCCCGCTCGACGAGGGACAAGGTCCACGTGGATGGGACCGGCGCGTGCATGGCGCTTCGGCGAAGCACTTGGGAGCGAATCGGTGGGTTCGACGAGCACCTGGGTGCGGGGACCGGGTTCCCCGCGGCGAATGACGGTGACTTCACGGTTCGCGCCCTCCGGGCCGGGTGTTTCGTGTATGAAACCCCCACGGTTTCGGTCACTCACGACGGCTTTCGGACTTGGCGTGGTGCCCGTGCGCTGGTCTGCGACTACTCGTACGGAACCGGGGCCATGCTTGCCAAGCACCTCAAGTGCCGGACGCCCCGGGTGCCTCACCTGCTCGGGCGGCTCGCCTGGCGCTGGTTGCGGGGTCGCAGGCACAGCGCCGCCAAGCTCGGAGGCAACCGGTTTTCGTGCGCGCGACTCGCTTCATTCGTGCGTGGGTTCGCGGCCGGCCTAGTCACGCCGGTCGACCGGCACAGTTTGCGCTTCAAGCCCGAGACCAAACGTGTGAAAGGAGGAGGACGCTGACTTCGAGTCCGTCTTTGTCCGTACCGTCGTTGTCGGCGATCCTCGTTACGCCGGACGGGTTCGACTCGCTGCGGCGCACGGTGCAGCACATCGCGGCCCAGTCGATACGGGAGTCGATCGAGGTCGTGATCGTTGCCCCGTCGAAGGGTGCGCTCGGGCTGGACGAATCCGAGCTCCGGGGACTTCAGGGGGTCCGGATCGTCGAAGTCGGTGAGCTGCGATCCAACGCACACGGGTACGCTGCCGGTGTTCGCGAGGCCACCGCCCCGATCGTGGTTTTCTGTGAAGATCACAGCTATCCGGGCTCCGAGTGGGCCGAGGCGCTCGTCGAGGCGCACCGGGACGATTTCGCGGTCGTGGGGCCGGTGGTGGCCAACGCCAATCCGGGCAGCTCTGTGAGCTGGGCCGACTTTCTCCTGGGATACGGCCCGTGGCTCGATCCCACACCCGCCAGCGAGCTCGATTACCTCCCGGGACACAATAGTGCGTATCGGCGCGACTTGTTGATGGAGTACGGGTCGGAGCTCGATTCGTGGTTGGAGGCGGAGAGCGTCGTGCACTGGGACCTTCGCTCTCGCGGCCACCGATTGTATCTGGAGCCACGAGCTCGGACGTTTCACTTCAACTTCTCGCGCCCGTCGTCGTGGATCGCCGCCACGTTCCATTCGGCACGCACCTTCGCCGCCCGGCGTGTGAGAGACGCGCGCGGCTTCCCGTTGCGACGCCTGTTGTATACGCTCGCTACGCCGATCATCCCCCCCATCCGACTCCGTCGGTGCTGGAGGGACATCCGTCGCTCGGAACAGCCGTTCTCGTGGTTCCGATTGCTCCCTGCGCTCACGCTCTCGCTGATCGTGAGCGCCACCGGTGAGGCCTTTGGGTATGCTCTCGGTCCCGGTGATTCCCCACAGCGAGTGTCGCGCTACGAGTTCCACCGCGATCGCCACGTCAACGAGCGAGATCGGGCCGCCATGGCCAAGGCCCGTTTCTGGGAATGAACGCCGGCCCGACCGTGTCGGTGATCATCCCGACCCGAAATCGTCCCTCCCTGGTCGTGCGAGCCGTCGACAGTGTCCTCAGTCAGAGCATGGGGGATCTGGAAGTGATCGTCGTGCTCGATGGCCCCGATAGCGACACCGTGGCGGCGCTGGGCCGGATCCGGGATCCGCGTCTTCAGGTGACCCCTTTGGCCCGCCGCGTCGGGATAGGAGGGGCCCGGAACGCCGGCATCCGCGAAGCCGCGGGACGCTGGATCGCCTTCCTCGACGACGATGACGAATGGCTGGCCGGGAAGCTGGAGATCCAGACAAAGGCGGCGGAGGCGTCGAAGCTGGCACACCCGATCATCACGGCGCGTGTTCGTACCCGGGATGAAGCCGGGGAGGGGGCCGTGTGGCCTCGCCGACTTCCGAAGCCGGGCGAGCCGTTGAGCGAGTACCTGTTCATCCGCTCGGGCCTGTTCTGGGGTGAGACCCTGGTCCACACCTCCACGTTGCTGGTCGATGCGGCCCTCGCCAGATCGGTGCCGTTTTCGGAGGAGCTCCCGAAGCACGAAGATCTCGATTGGCTGCTCCGCGCGTGCACGACCCCGGGAGCCGGGCTCGAATTCGTGGTTACGCCCGAGCCCCTCGCCATCTGGAGTATCGATGAAGACCGATCAAGGGCCAGCATGCGCCCCGACTGGCACGCCAGCCTGGGCTGGGCGCGCACCCGGCGCGATCTGATGACGTCTCGCGCATACGCCGCGTTCGCCTTGACCTGGATCCCGGCCGATGCGGAGCGCCAGTCCGATCTGACCGCACTGTGGCGCTTGCCTGCCGAGGCGCTGAGACGGGGGCGCCCGAGACCGCGAGATTTCATCCTGTGCCTGGGTATCCTGCTCGTGCCTCGAGCCACACGCCTCCGCGCGGCGCGAAAGAGCGACACGCCGGAGCCGGCTGAAAAGGACCGATCGTGACCGACGAGCCACGGGGCACGCTGCCCAACCTGGTCGTGATCGGGGCCATGAACTGCGGGACTACCAGCTTCTACCACTACCTGAGGTGGCATCCCGAAATCCACATGTCGACCCCGAAGGAGCTCCACTTCTTCGCGAAGGAATGGAACTGGGGCCGGGGGTTGACCTGGTACTCGTCTCACTTTTCGACGGAGGCCGCGGTGAACGGCGAGATATCGCCCTTGTACACGACCTTCCCGGAACACCTGGGCATCGCGGCGCGGATGCATCGCGTGATCCCCGCCGCGAAGCTCATCTACCTCGTGCGGGATCCGATCGAGAGAATGATCACGCACTACATTCACTATGTCAGCGCGGACCGAGAGCACGACCCCCTCACCAAAGCGCTCACCCGCTCGACCGGCAACCGCTACCTCGAGAGAAGCCGCTACTGGACGCAGCTGGAGCAATACCTGGAGCATTACGATCCGGACCAGATCCTGGTGCTCCAGTCCGAGGGGCTCGCGCAGGATCGTGCCGCGACGCTCCAGCGCGCGTTCGAGTTTCTGGGGGTCGATCCGGGCTTCAACTCGCGGCGGTTCAGAGTCCGCCGGCACGTGAGCTCGCGGAAACGCGTGAAGACGCGGACCGGGCGCCGACTGGACCAGGTGCTCCCCGTACGCCTGCTGAGACGCCTGCCGAACCACTTCCGGTGGCCGCTGGAGGATGCGCTCTTCTACCCGTTCTCACGCCGGATCCCACGACCGGTGCCGGATGAGGAAGTCCGCCGTTTCCTGGCGAATCAGCTAGCGGGCGAGGTGGAACAACTGCGCTCGTTCACCGGGGAGGCATTCGCGGACTGGTCCATTCCCGCCTAGGAGCGGGCGGCCGACCCGGCAACCTTCTCCCCTACCTGACAGGCCGGCTACTCGTAGCGGAGCGCCGCGATCGGCTCCACCCGCGTTGCGCGCAGCGCCGGGATGTACGAAGCGAGCAGCCCGACGGCCGTCAGTACGAGCGAGATCGAGATGAAGGTCATCGGGTCCCACGCCTCGACCCGATACAGCAGGATCTCCAGCCCGCGTGCCAACAGGCCGGCGAGCGCCACCCCCAGGATGACACCGATCGCTATCTGGATCATGCCTTGCCGAAGGACGAGCCGTCGTACGTCTCGCGCCTTGGCGCCAAGAGCCATTCGGATGCCCATCTCCATGGTGCGGTTGCTGACCGCGGCCGACATCACGCCGTACAGCCCCACAGAGGCCAGGAACAGAGCCACGATTCCGAAGATCATGAACAGCGTCCCGAATACTCGAAAGTACCAGGTGGTCTCATCGATGGCCGACTGGAGGCTCTGGACCCAGTACAGCGGCACATCCCGGTCGACGCTCGCCACGGCGTCCCTCGCGGGATTGGCCAACGTCATCGGACTCCCCCCGGCCCGCAGAGCCATGTAGAGGAAGGAGACATCCGCCTGTGCGAGCGGAACGTACATACCCTCGGGGTCATCCTCCTGGTCTTCCACGCCCTCGAGATACATATCCGGTACGATGCCTACGATCGTGAGCCACGGTTCCACGCTATCCGAGCGCCCCTGGCGAATGCGTCTTCCGAGGGCGTCTTCCCCCTCGAAGTAGCGATCCGCGAAGCTCTCGTTGACGATCGCGACCTGCATGCCGTCCGCCCCGTCCGCGGTCGTGAACGCGCGCCCCCGCACCACATCCACGCTGAAGGTCGAGAAGTAATCCGGCGTGATCGCGACCCAGTTGGCGCCGGGGTAGTCTTGATCCCGGTCGTAGCTCTGGCCCTCGACGGCGAACCAGGTGCCGCCCGACCACACGCCGGGGAGGCTCGTCGCCAACGTCGCCGTTTCCACGCCCGCCAAACCGTCCAGGCGCCGGAGCGCCTCATTGAAGAAGATCTGCCGGCTCTCGCGGTCCGGGTACTCGGACTCGAACAAGCCCATGCGGGCCGTGAAGATCTCCTCGGTGTCGAACCCGTACTCGATGTTGTTCAGGTTGGCCACGCTCTTGATCATGAGCCCCGCGCCGACGAGAAGCCCGACGGAGAGCGCAATCTCGGCGACCACGAGACCACGGCTCAGCTTGCCTACCCGGAAGCCCGACGAGCCCCACGACTCATCCTTGAGGACCTCGTTGACCCTCGCCCCCGAAGCCTGAATGGCGGGGAGAATGCCGGAGAGTACCCCGGCCAGAACCGTGATCCCGAGCACAAACAGAAGAACGGTCGGCTGGAGCCCGATGTCGATCCAGAACGGCGGCTCCGCCGAGGCGATCGCGTCGTTGAACGCGCGAATCCCGAACCAGGCGATCCCGATCCCCAGGACGGCCCCCGCCGTCGACAGCACGAGGCCATCACCAAGCAGCTGGAGCACCACGCGAAGACGGCTCGCCCCGATGGCGCTCCGGATCGCGAGCTCGCGCGAGCGGGTCGAGGCGCGCGCCAGCAACAGGTTCGCCACGTTGGCACAAGCGATAAGCAGGACGAGAGACACGGCGCCCAGCATGGTGAACAGGAGCCCTCGCGGCTCCTCGCCGACGTACTCCTCCGCGTACGGCTTCACGTTGACGCCCACGCCTTCGTTGGTCTCCGGGTACGCGGTCGCCAACCGCTGCGCGATGGACTGCATCTCCGCCGTCGCCTGATCCCGGCTGACGCCGTCGCGTAGCCGTCCATAGACCTCGAGGGTCGTCCCGGTGCCGCGTTCGATCTCGAGCGGGTCCATGCGGAGCGGGACCCAGATGTCCTGGAGGAACGGGAAGCGGAACCCCTCGGGCATCACGCCGATGATCGTGGTCTGCTCGCCATTGACCTGCACGGTGCTTCCGACCACGTCCTCGTCAGCCGAGAAGCGATCCTGCCACACGTGGTACCCGAGGATGAGGACGGGCGGCGCTCCCGGCTCGTCCTCGTCTTCGCGGAAGCCGCGCCCGAGGACCGGCTGGACGCCTAGCGAGACGAAGGCGTTCGCGGTCATGAACGCGCCCTCGTACCGCTCGGCCCGCTCCGTCCCGCTCAGGTTGATCGTCCCGTCGTAGAATGCGGCTAGCGACTCGAACGACTGCTGTTGCTCGCGCCACTCGAGGTAGTCGTGGATCGTCACTTCCATCGACTCGATGTCCTCGGCGAGGTTGTTGCGCTCGAGGTGCATGAGCCGGTGCGCGTCCTCGAACGGCAATCCTTTGAGGATCGCGCCGTGCACGATGCTGAACATGATCGTGGTGAGACCGATCCCGAGAGCGAGGGCGAGGACCGCGATTCCGCTCAGACCGGGGCTCTTTCGCAGCGCGCGGGCCGCGTAACGGATCTCCGTCAGGAAGCCGCCCATCGGGCTACTCCTCCCTCCCCACATCCACTTCGTATCCGCTCTCCCTGAGATCTCGGGCGACTTCGTCGGAGAGGTCTTCCGAGTCCACGACCTGACCGTCGAAAATGTGTATCTGGCGGTCCGCGAAGTGGGCATAGCGCGGATCGTGCGTCACCATGCAGATGGTCGCCCCTTCGGCGTGGAGCTCCCCCATGAGCTCCATGACGGCCTGGCCGTTGGAGGAGTCGAGATTCCCGGTCGGCTCGTCGGCGAGCAGGATGAGCGGGTCGCCGACCACGGCACGCGCGACCGCGACCCGCTGCTGCTGACCGCCCGAAAGCTGCGAGGGGTAGTGACCCGTGCGGTGCGACATGCCCACCCGCTCGAGCGCGCGTTGCACCTTCTCCTTCCGCTCCGCGGCGGGCAGACCGCGGTACGTGAGCGGCAGCTCCACGTTCTCGTACACGGTCAGGTCGCCGATCAGGTTGAATGCCTGGAAGATGAACCCGATATGGCGATTGCGGATCGTGGCCCTCTGAGAGGCCGACAGGGTCTCCACGGGGGTGCCATCCAGCTGGTACGCACCTCCCGTTGGAGAGTCCAGAAGCCCCAGCAGAGAGAGGAGCGTGGACTTGCCGCACCCCGATGGGCCGGCGACCGATACGAACTCCCCCTCCTGGATGGTGAGATAGATGTTCTGAAGCGCGTGCGTTTCCACCTCTTCCGTGAGGAAGACCTTGCGAACGTCCTCCATCTGTATCAGTGGCATACCGTACGCGGTCCCGTTTCCGTTCACGCCGTTCGCTTCGCTCATGGTGTGTGGCCTCTCGATGGGGGGGTCCGGACTGGTGGCCAGTACGGGAGAGCGGTGGGCACGGTTTCAGGAGCTGTCGTGAAGAGAGGCGAAGGCCGTGACTAGCCGGTGACTACCGTTCCCCCGACCCTGCGGGCGTCCGCTGCAGCCTCCAGTCCGCGTACGGGGTGCCACGAGGCGGCCTCGACCGCGCCGAAGTACATGACGCGCTTCCCGACACAACGGCTGTCGACATCCAGTTCCTCTACCGGGAGCCCCTCTTCGAATCTCACCAGGGAGCCCTCGTCGGTCAGCTTCACGTGCAGCCGAGGGTGATCGACCGCAGCCTGAAGGGGGAGGCCCAAATCCATGATGTTCAGAGCGCCCTGGAGGATCGCGGTGGTGATCCGATCCGCGCCGGGGGAGCCGATGGCCAGTACCGCGCCATCCGGCGATCGGGCCGCGGACGGAGCCATGTTGGAGGGCAGTCGGTAGCCGGGGGGCGAGCCGTGGAACCCACGCGGATTGAGATCGATCTCGCCCAGCGCGTTGTTGAGCCAGACCCCCGTCCCCGGCGCGATGGTGCCGGATCCGTACCCTTCCGAGATAGTGATCGAGCACGCCCACCCGTCGCTATCCACCGCCGAGGTGTGAACCGTGGAGGCCGAGGTGTGCTTGGGGGGCTTCCCGGCGGCGGCTCGCCGCAACAGCCTGCCCACCTCCCCGCTCATGTCCTCGACCTGAATCAGGACATCGCGGCGGTGCAGCAGGACGGCCTTCTGCACCTGGATCAATCGTCCCACCTCGGCGGCGCTCCACGACTCCCGCGGCCGGCCATCCATCAGGAGCAACATCGCAGCCAGGACGACGCCACCCACGGCGGGAGGCGGGTTCGTGGCGACGCTCCACCCGGAGTGGTCCACCTCGAGCGCCGGCCGAACCTCCGCGCGGTACGCTCCCAGATCGGTTCCGGTCAGAACCCCGCCTTCCCGCTCCATATAATCGGCCACCCGCCGGGCCAGCTCGCCCCGATAGAAGGTGTCGGCCCCCTCCTCTCCGATCATCCGAAGGCTAGCCGCGAGGTCAGGGACCTCGACCGGCGCTCCCGGCTCCAGCAGGCGCCCATCCGCGTCGTGGAGTGCCGCGAAGCTGTCCCGGTTCCAACCGAAGATCGATTCGTGAGCGTGCAGCAGGTAGTTGTACGAGGGCCGCGGGAGTGGGAATCCATCCCGCGCGTGCTCGTACGATGGACGAACCAGCGCCTTCCACGGCAGCCGGCCGTGACGCTCCGAGGCCAGCGCGCACAGCGCGAACACGCCCGGGGTCGCTACCGAGCCGGGACCGACGGTGGTATCGGTACCACCGGCGTACCCAATGTGCACGTCGATGCGTCCGCCACCCAGCCGGCTCTCGTCCAGCCCGCGTCCGGGCATCTCGAAGCCGCCGTCGATCGTCTCGGGCTCCCGGTCGGGCGGCCAGATTGTCGCGTATCCGCCCCCGCCCAGCGAGGTCATGGCGGGTGAGGTGACGGCCGCCGCGAGGGTCGTGGCTACGGCCGCATCGACCGCGTTGCCGCCTTCACGGACGACACGCGCGCCGGCATCGGCGGCGATCTGGGACACGGTTGCGATTGCGACGCGAGGCATATTCGGTTGAACACCATTTTGTCAGGAGGCGAGCCGTTCCTGCACGGCCGCGAGCTCCGGCGGGATCGGCTCCGGCCGGCGGACGGCGCGTGCCGCCGCCGGTACGTCCTTCAACCCGGTGCCCGTAACGAGCAGCACGATTCTCTCCTCCGGATCGACGAGGTTCTCGGCGAGCGCCGCACGAAGACCGGCGAGCGTCGCCGCAGCCGCCGGCTCGGCGAACACTCCAGTGTGTCTCGCCAGGGCCGGGATCGCCACGAGGATATCCTCGTCGGTCACCTCCACCCCCGCTCCACCCGATTCACGAACCCGCCGAAGACATTGGATCGCGTTGCGGGGGGTCTCGACGGTCAGACTGTCGGCAACGCTGGCCGCACCCGGGACCGGGATGATCGCGTGGGCCCCCTCGCGGAGCGCACGGACGATCGCGGCGGACCCGGCCGGCTGCACGGCGATCAGGCGAGGACACCGCTCGATCAGGCCGGCCTCCACCAGGTCCGCGAACCCCTTCGCCACTCCTGCCAGGATGACCCCATCACCGACCGGTACGATGACCGCATCGGGGAAGCCGGGATACATGGACCGGGCGATCTCGAGCGCGGCGGTCTTCTTGCCCTCGATCGTGAACGGGTTGAGTGCCGTGTTGCGGTTATACCAGCCGAACTCGTCGCACGCGGCGAGACAAAGCTCGAACGCCTCGTCGTAGGTCCCGTCGACGGGGAAGACCTCCGCGCCGTAGCTGATCATCTGCACGAGCTTGGCCTCCGGGGCGCTCGCCGGGACGAACACCACGGTCGGCATGCCGGCGGCGGCCCCGACCGCGGCAAGGGCAGTAGCCGCATTGCCGCTGGACGCCGTCGCGACGGTCTCGTAGCCGTACTCCCGGGCCTTGGCGACGACCAGCAGAGATGCTCGGTCTTTCGTGGAGCCGCTCGGGTTCCGCGTGTCATCCTTTACGGTGAGATGCGGCAGGTCGAGCGCTCGTCGTAACTCGGGAGCCCGGAGCAGCGGTGTCCCGCCGACCGTGATCGACGGCAAGTACTCCGCTGAAGCGATCGGCAGGAACGCGGTCAGAAACGCCGGATCCGATGCGTCCGCGCTCGGCCACTCCCGTGGCAGATCATCCAGTTCCACACCGAGGACACCCCGCGTGGGTCCGCCGGGCTCTTGAAGAGCGGCGCAGTCGTCGCACACGAGACGCGACCGCTCCTCGGCGAACTCGCGGTCGCACTCCGTGCAGCGAAGCAGGAACGTGCTCATGCGGATCCGAAGATGATCACGAGGGTCGCCCACGCTCACATGGTGAGGGCCATGAGGGCCTTCTGGACGTGCAGCCTGTTTTCGGCCTCATCGAACACGACGGACCGAGGCCCGTCGATCACTTCGTCGGTGACTTCACGCCCGCGGTCCGCGGGCAGGGGGTGCATGTAGATGAGGTGATCCTTGCCGAGCGCCATCCGGTCCGAGTCGCACCGCCACTCCGCGTAACGGTCAATGAGTCGCAGTCCGTCCTCCCGGTTCGGTGTCGTGACCAGAGGTCCCCAGGATTTGGGAATGACTACGTCCGCATCCTCGAACGCGTCCTCGAATCGATGGCTGATCTCGAAGCTGGCCCCCGCCATCTCCGCGTTCGCCCGTGCCCGTTCCTCGATCTCGGGCATGAGCCGGAACTCCGGCGGATAGGCCAGCGTAACATCGATCCCGAACCGCGGCATCATCAGGATCACACTCTGCGGGACGGAGATGGGCCGCACGTAGTTGGGGGCGGAAGTCCATGCGATGCCCAGCTTCAAGCCGCTCGTGTCGTCGCCGAACCGTTCTCGGATGGTCATGTAGTCGGCCAAGATCTGACACGGGTGATAGACGTCGCATTGCATGGAGAGAACAGGGATGTCGGCGTTCTCCGCCAACTCTCGAAGATAGTCGTTCCCCTCGCCGTGCACGCAGTGCCGGGTCGCGATGCCATCCCCGTATCGGGACAGCACTTTGGCCGTATCTCGTGCGGTCTCGCCGTGACTGATCTGCATGTGATCCGGGAAGAGCACGATGCCGTGCCCCCCGAGCTGCGTCATCCCCGTCTCGAAGGAATTCCGCGTGCGAGTCGAGGCCTCGAAGAAGATCATGTACAGGGTCTTGGCGGTGAGCAGGGGGGTAGGCTCCCCGGCGGCTTTGGCCTCCTTGAGCTGTCGGGCGAGCCGGAACAGCGTCTCGAGCTCCTCAACGGTCCAATCCTGAGTCGTGATGAGGTCACGTCCCTTGAGATCGACCGGGATGTCGTCGAAATCGACGCTCATCGGTACAACTCCGCCCGGCGCTCCGCCAGGAATTCGGGGATCAGGCTGTAGACCGCGGTGGCCCGCACGAGGTCATCGACGGCCACCCGTTCTCGTGTGGTGTGCGACAACTCCTCCCTTCCAGGAGCGAAGCCCACCGTCGGGATCCCGTGGCGTCCCATCGTCGCGACCCCGTTGGTGGAGAACGACCAGCGGGAGATCGAGGGTGGCGCCCCGAGGACCGCTCCCGCCGCCGCCGCCACGCCCTCGACGAGGGGGTGGGCTTCGGGCAGGACCCAGGTGGGGAAGTACTTGTCCTGCCGGGCGCGCTCGCCCCTCCAACTCACTTCGTCGTATGTCAGGAGCTCCACTCTCGCATCACCTAGGTGGGGGAGTGCACGGAGCTCTGCCAGAGCGCTGTCGACCGTCTCCCCGGCCGTGAGCCGGCGGTCGATGTAGAGGCGCCCGCTATCCGGCACGGCATTGAGAGACGCGGTTGTGCACTCGACGAACGAGACCACGACGGTACCCACCCCCAGGAAGTCATCCGACGCCAGGCGCTCGTTCAAGCTCTCGATGTCCGAGATGATCGGGGCCAGCTTGTAGAGGGCGTTGTCGCCCGCCTCGGGGTGTGCCGCGTGTGAAGAAACCCCCGCCGTCGAGATCGTGGCCTCCACCCTGCCGCGGTGTCCCCGGTAGACATCCAGGTTCGTCGGCTCGCCGATCACGACGACATCGGGTCGGATCCCCTCATTCTCGATCAGGTGGAGCAGGCAGTACCCGTCGCAATCCTCTTCCATCACCGAAGCGGTCAGGTAGAGCGTGATGTCGGGCGGAAGCCCGTGCTCCCGTGCCAGCCGTGCGCCGTAGGCCATGCAGGCGACGGCGGGCAGCTCGTCGACCGCCCCCCGGCCCCACACCGACCCGTCCTCGTGCTTGCCCTCGAACGGATCGTGGTCCCACGCGTCCGGGTCGCCGATACCGACGCAGTCGATGTGGCCATCCATCAGGACCGTAAGCGGCCCACGACCGATCCGGGCCACGACGTTGCCGAGACGATCGATGAAGACCTCGTCGAACCCGAGCCCTTCGTACTCCCGTCGCACCCGCTTGCAGCGCTCTTCCTCGCGCCGGCTCTCGGCCGGAATCGCGATCAGCTCCCGCAGAAAGCCGACGATCTCGGCCTCGAGTCCTCGAGCGCCGGCCAGAGCCGCGCTCCCGCGACTCACCTTGTCCTCTGGTCTCCCGTCGCTTGGACTCACGTGGTCTGACCTCACGTCGTCTGGACTCACGTCGCCGCTCCGGCTGTCTGGGCGCGCTCTCGAACCTCGTTCAGCGCGCCGGTCTCTTCGTTGAACGCCACGATGGCCTCGTCCCATTCGGGGAGCTGTCCCGCCAAATCATCCCAGAAGGCCGGACTCCAGAGCGCGTTCAGCTCCTCGACGGTCTTCCCCTGCTGCTCCACCCATGTGAAGTACT
>JBDHHV010000053.1:0-23006 GCA_039589195.1 Gemmatimonadota bacterium
GATCGTGTTCATCTGGGTCACCGAGCCAAACGGTTTCGCTCGCCCTCGCCGAATGGCCTCCACGCCAGCCACGAAGGTCGTGGACACCGCCCCCAAGCCGACCAGGAGAACACCGAGCTTGCCCTCAGGAGTCACGACGCTTCTGGACGAAGTATCGTTTGTCATGATATTATCTTGCACCAGTTCATCGCATGTGAGTTGTTAGGCTTCGGTCGAGTCGCCGACCACCCCTTGTCGGCCTCGTCGGGTCCTAGGCGTTCGGGATCCTGGGGCTGGCAGCTTCAGCCAGCACGTCGGCCTCGGCGGAGACCGACTCACTCTCCCCGCCACCCCCACCTTCGAACCCGGGCCGGGTCGAGCGATACACCCACCAAATCCGCTGGATCGCGGTGATGTTCGTCAGGATCGCGAGCGAGACGATCACGACCTTGAGGACCAGTCCGCGCTGACCCGCGAGCGTCGATTCACCGAATAGCAGAGCCGCGAACCCGATGAGGATCACGCGCTCTGCCCGCTGCATGAGGCCGACGTGGCACTCGACGTTCAGCCCCTCTGCCCGTGCGCGCGTATAGCTGATCATCAGCGAGCCGGCCATCGCGAGCACGATCCAGTAGATCATCCCGACATCGCCGAGCTCGAGGCGATAATCGTTGTACAGCGACAGTAGGCCCAGATACACGACGATCTCGGACAGGCGGTCCAACGTCGAGTCGTAGAACGCGCCGAAGGCGGATGCGAGACCGGTCCTCCGGGCGACCGTACCGTCGAAGAGATCGAACAGGCCTCCGAGCAGGATGAGAAGCCCGGCCGTTCGTACGTGGTGCTGGTGGAAGAAAAAGCCTGATGAGCAGGTGACGACGAACCCCACCGTGCTGATCAGATTGGGGTGCACCCGCTTGCGTGCCAGGAACCCCATGATGGGCTCGAAAGTCAGGCGCAACCCCCGCTCGAAGAGATCACGAATGCTCTTCATGAGGGGATTATGATTCGGCTTTCCTCCCCCTTCTTGATGCCCTGGCCGATGGATTGGTGGATCCTCTCCATCAGCTTGTCGAAGTTCGCCTGCGCGGAGATGAGCGCTTGATACCGCGTGCTCTGCTGGATCTGCTCCTGCAGCTTCGAGTACTCCTCCTCCTGATCAGGCGACGGCTGCTCGCCACGCTGAATCGCCCCGAGCAGCGTCTCCTGAAGCTCCCGGAGCCGGTTCAGGGTTTCGGTGGCCTCGCGGTCATCGCCGATCTCGCGATGTGCAGCCTGGAGATAGGCGTACTCGGGAATCTGGGAGATTACTCGGCCGAGGTCTTCGGCCTTCTCGAATATCAGCTCGCGCGTATCCATCGTGCCATCACGTTGCGTTCAGAGCGAAGCCGCTAGATCGAAGGGAGCCGGCGACCACCGGCGATTCAGCGCAGGGGTCAGCAGCCGCCCGAGTATAACGAATGCCCCGAAACGGCGCGAACGTCCGGCTAGCCGCGCGCATTCGAGGCCTCACGCCGTCGGCCGAAGGCGAACCGATCCCGACCCGCGAGATCGGAATCGATCGAGATGTCGTCGAAGATCCCCGCGTTCTCGAGCAGCGCGTGCACGGCGCTCCCCTGCACTTCGCCGATCTCCAGGAACAGCGCCGCCCCCGGGGCCAGGTGGGCGTGGGCGCCCTGGACGATGACCCGAATCGTCTCCAGACCATCTTCGCCCCCGGCCAGGGCTGACCGCGGCTCGAAACGGCGGATCTCGTCCGCCAGGCGCTCGATCTCCGCCTCCTCGACATAAGGCGGATTCGATACGATGAGATCGAACTGCTCGGCCGGAGCCAGCGCCGGCCAGATCGTGGCGGGACAGGGCCGCAGCTCCAGGCGGTCTTCGACGCCCCCACACAGCATCGCGTTTTCTTTCGCCTGGGCGAGCGCTGCGGCGGACGTGTCCAGGCCGAGGACCATCTCGGCGATCCCCTCGCGAAGCAGCGATAGAGCGATCGCGCCCGAGCCCGTGCCAATGTCCAGGGCCCGCCGCACCGGAGCTCGCTGTCCCAGCCAGCTTCCGACCCGATCTACGAGCTCTTCGGTTTCGGGTCGAGGGATCAGGGCTCGCCTATCGGAAACCAGGATGAGCTCCCGAAACGCGGCGCTACCCTCGATGTGCTGCAGCGGCTCGCGATCGAGTCGTCGTGCGACGGCGTCGGCCAGAGCCCCGGCGGCCTGAGGATCCAAGCTCTCCCCCGCGCTCAGCACGAGATCCGCGCGCGAGATGCCGAGCACATGCGAAAGCAGACGTTCCGCTTCGACGAGAGGTGAGTCGAGTCCCGCCGCTTCGAGCTCGGCCGCGACGCCGCGTAACGTTTCTCCCCGTGACGGTGCGCCCGGGCGACGGACCGGCTCTCCCGCCTGATCGCGCATCAATCCCCTGCAGCCGCCAGTCTCTCCTCCAGGCCCGCCTCGCGCAGAGCCACCACCACCTCGTCCAGCTCCCCGTCCAGAATGGCCTCGAGCCGGTGGGTCGTGAGACCGATCCGGTGGTCGGTCACGCGGTTTTGGGGGAAGTTGTATGTGCGGATCTTGGCCGAGCGATCTCCAGTCCCCACCTGTAGGCGGCGCTCACGCGCGCGCTGCGACTCCTGCTCGGCAATCATTCGATCCAGGAGGCGGCTCCGCAGCACTTTGAGGGCCTTGGCCTTGTTCTTGTGTTGCGATTTCTCGTCCTGACAGGTGACGACGAGCCGCGTCGGGGCATGTGTGATCCGCACGGCCGAGTCCGTGGTGTTCACGGACTGCCCGCCGGGGCCGGATGAGCGGAAGACATCGATCTTCAGTTCGTTCGGATCGATGTCGATATCTACCTCCTCCGCCTCCGGGAGGACGGCTACCGTGGCCGCCGACGTATGAATGCGTCCCTGACTCTCGGTCTCCGGCACACGCTGTACGCGGTGTACGCCGGATTCGTATCGGAGAAAACCGTACGCCTGCTTGCCTCTGGCTATGAACACCACCTCCTTCACGCCGCCTAAGGCACCTTCGCTCAAGCTCACGATCTCGATGGACCAGCTCTTGTTCGCCGCGAAACGGGAGTACATGCGGTATAGGTCCGCCGCGAACAACGCAGCCTCGTCCCCGCCGGTGCCGGCGCGGACTTCCACGACCGCCGGTCGATCGTCCAGTGGATCGCTGGGGACCAGGAGGCGGCGAAGTTGCTCGCTCCCGGAATCTCGCCGCGCCTCGAGCTCCTCGACTTCGGCGGCCGCCAGCTCCTCGAGCTCCGGATCACCGCTCGCGGCCGCCAGCTCTCTCGCCTGATCGAGCTCATCCAGCAGTTTCAGATAGGCACGCCCTCGATCCGCGACGCTCTCGAGCTCCGCGTGCTCTCGGGCGAGGTCTCGAAGCAGATCGAGATCCGCCAGGACGTCGGGATCGGCCATGCGGCGGCCTACCTCCTCGTAACGTTCCACGGCCTCACGCAGGCGCTCGGCGAGTCGATCAGCTTTGTCGTTCATGAGCTTCGAATCCAGCCCTCATCGACTTCCTCGGCGTCATCTGCACCGGCGTCCGACTCCCGGACGCCCGCCTCCACCTCAACGGGCTGTACGGTTTCGGTCTCCGGGGTCGCATCAGCGAGCGCGGCGGTTGGCTCGTCGGCCACATCAGTCAGCTCGGCGGTCGGCTCACCGACCGCATCCTCCGAGACTTCGACCTCGGATTCGGGTAGGACCTCGCCCTCCTCCATGCCGTATTTGGCCCTGAAGCGCTCTACTCGACCAGCCGTGTCGACGAGCTTCTGCCGACCCGTGAAGAACGGATGGCAATGCGAGCAAATCTCCACGTGGAGCTCACCGACGGTATCTCCGGTTTTGCCGTCTCGGTTCCGGCGCGGATCTGGAGCCCGGCCGAGTCAGACGGACGCGACGGACCCTCTACGCTCATCGCGGGTCACACCTGTTTCAATACTAACCTTATAAGATACCCTGAGAGTTCCACAAGCAGCAAGCATACCGTGATAAGCGACCGCAAGAAGCACATGTCGATGACGGACACGCCGGGGCCGACAGACCGCCTGTTGGGAAGGATCGGATCCAGGCTCGCGTCGACGACCGCCCTTGTCATCTCCCTCTCGGCCTCGGTCACCCCGGCCGCCGCCCAACCGGCCGTGACGGCGGGCCCTTCGGTTCCCGTGGACACGGCCACTCTCGCACGGGACCCGCAGGTCGTGATGGAGACTCTGCTCGAGAAGACCATCTTCAAAGTCGATGTCCTCAGGTTACGCCTCCGGTTCGATCGGCAGACCACCGCCCGATTGAGGGAGTCGGTGGCCAACGGTCCAGGGGACGCCTTGCCCGATTCTATCGCCGCCGTTGCGCTGGCATCGACCGATGTTTGGGCCCGGATTCGTTTCGAGCGAGGTGTGTCGCTGTCGCAGTTTCTCGATGGGGTGTTGGACAATCTCGAGCGGGCCGTCGTTGCGGGGATCGTGTCAGTGGAGGAGTTCGACCGGTTGCAGGCGAATCTCCCTCACTGGTTCAGCTTCCTCGAAGAGCGTCGGATCCATGACGGAGACGAGCTCTGGTATCGCATCCGCGGCGACACCCTCCGGACGCTCTTTGTCAGCGTAAGCGGAGAGGTTCTGCTGGACCAGACGGACGTGGGATCCGGTGCCCGCATGGCCGTGCTCGGCGGCTACTTCGCCCCGGGCTCCGATCTTCGAGATGGTCTGATCGAGTCGGTGTCGGAACACCTCACCGGCTCGATGCCCTGAATGGGTCGGGTCGCTCGGTCGCCCTCGATCAGGGCTCGACGTGCCCACCCGTCCCGCTTCGACCGCGCACCGCTCGGAAGACGGATCTGCCGGGCCAGGACACCCGCGACAGCTGCAGCCACGATGACGCGCGGGCGCGGGCGAAGCGCTCCCGGTCCTCCTCCGGGATCGGTCGCTCGATCGGCAGATCCACTCGCCCCGGGTCTGTTGGGATGCTCCGGAAAAGGAACTCGTAGTGCAGGTGAGGGGCCGTCGATAGACCGGTCGAGCCCACCCGCCCGATGGTTTGCCCCTGGATGACCGGGGCCCCGGGTCTAACCCCGCGCTCCACCGAGCTCAAGTGCGCGTATCGGGTGCGGATCCCGATCCCGTGCCGTACCTCGATGACGAGCCCGTATTCGCCCTGCCAGCCGGCGCGCTCGACCGTGCCCTCGCCGGTGGCCCAAACCGGCGTACCCGAGGCCGCCCCGTAGTCGACCCCCCGGTGACTCCGGTACCGTCCGAGCATCGGGTGGAAACGACCGCCATCGAAGCGGCTCGTGACGCGGATCAGGTCCAGCGGCGCCTTGAGGAACGCTCCCCGCAATGCGGCCCCGGTCTCGTCGTAGAAGAAGGGCCGCGGCTGCCCCGCGGGGCGGAATCGGACCGCCGTCAGCAGGCTGTCCCCCCTCATGTACTCGGCCGCGAGCACGCGAGAATCTCGCACGCTGCCGTTCGGTCGCAGGTTCCGCTCGAGAGCCAACCGGAACGCGTCTCCAGACTTGACGTCACGGTAGAAGTCGATCTGCCACGCGAACACGCGTGACAGGTGTCCCACCAGAGCGCCCTTCTCCGCCACCGAGAGACGGTCGGCGTCGCCCGAAAGCGTAGCGGCGTAGAGATTGGAGCTCACCAAACCCGCCACGACCAAAGTGTCTTTGGTCACGGGTACCGAATCCAGGCGCGCGACCCAACGCGCGCCCGAGAGAGAGAACCGGAGCGTCCGATCCCGATCCAACAAGAGGGTGAATCGCTCGGGAGGTCCGGTGGCCGGGCCATCGAACACCGCAACCACACCGGGCGGGAGCTGCTCCGGATCCACGTACGGTCGCACGAGCTCGACCAGGTTGGAGATCTCGGTGGTGGAAAGTCCCGAGGGCCGAAGCAGCTCGATCAACCCTTCCCCGTCTCGCGATGAGCCCCTCGTCGTGAGGCGTCGGGCGTCGGGGCGACCACCCATGGATGCCCAGGTCGAGGCCGTATCCGATCGAGACGGAGGACGGGTCGAGCCGCCCAGGTGGAGGGCTAGCACTAGAGCGACAGCCGCGAGTGCCAGCCGCCTCGCCCGAGTCGGGGCGTGGGCGGTGGATCTGCCGGCCGTGCTCGCACCCGTGTCTTCGTCCATCGCGTCCGTGGATCCAGCCCCGAGAAGTCTCGCCCAGCCGCGCCCCGCGACGGAGCGCGCATCCAGTCACCATCGGGCAAGCTCTCTGCCGCGACGGCCGCGTCTCGGCACAAGGGCAATCGCATGACTGGTGGGAGGTTGCGGAGTCGCCTGGTCGGGGACGCCGTCGCGGATCGGGAGGAACGACGCAGAATGCACGATCGCCGGACCTCGCGAAGCCGGCCGGCGGAGCACGGGCGGCTCGCGGTATGGCTACCGGTCGGCTACCGGAATGACGAACTTCAGTCCCGACCAGGTCTCATCGACAGCACACACCTTGATGTCGACCAGACCTCGCTCGAGCCCCAGGGCTCGAACCCGGTTTCCGTCCAGCTCCGAAGGCATTCCCGAAGCCTTCTTCGGCCAGGACGCCCAGATCATTCCGTTCGAAGCCATGCGGTCGCGCCCCGCCACGAAGGCGGCAACCGCATCAGCAACCGTGGTAGCGAAGAAATGCACGATCTCGATCTCCAACTCGTCCTCTCCTGCCGCCCTCGCGTCGGGCGGAAGCTCGCCGAGCAGATCCCAATAGTGCGGGGGTGCGTTCATCGCATGGATGCGCGATGCGGGTTTGATCCCCAGTTTGCGCGCGAGCGGTGTCCCTGAATATCCCGCAGTCATCGTACGTCCCGGTAAACAGAGGCTGATATGAATCGAGAAAATCTGGGAGCGACGGCCGGTTCCTGCGTCCGCGCACTCGCTGTCCGCGCCCTGGTCCTCGTCGCGGCCGCATGGCCGGCGGCCGACCCCGTCGCCGGACAGGCCCCGGCGACCGACATCTACCTGGCCGAATTGACGGTGGCCGAGGGTGCGGTCACGGTGGGGGCCTGGTCCAACGTGACGGATCGGGACGGGTACGACAATCAACCCTCCTTTGAACCTGGCACGCAATCGATCCTGTACACTTCGATGCGCGACGGCCAGACCGACACCTACCGGTACGATCTGGCGGCGCAGCTCTCGGAACGCGTCACTCGGACTCCGGAGAGCGAGTACTCCCCCACCCACATGCCCGGGACGGACCGCTTCTCCGCGGTCCGTGTGGAGGCGGACTCGACGCAGCGTTTGTGGAGCTTCGCCCTGGATGGCTCGGACGCGCGATTGCTCCTTCCGGACGTCGCGCCCGTCGGATACCACGCGTGGGCCGGGCCCGAGCGTGTCGCCCTTTTCGTGCTCGGTAGTCCGCCCGCCCTCCGACTGGCCCACGTCGGGCCGGGGCCGGGCCAACAACGGGCCGAGAACATCGGTCGGTCGCTACACCGGGTCCCCGGGCGGGCCGCGGTGAGCTTCCTCGTCAAAGGTGATGAGTGGTGGATCCAGGTCCTGGATCTCGAGCTGGACCGGATCGAGCGTATCGCTCCCGCGCTCGAAGGGAGCGAGGACTATGCCTGGCATCCGAACGGGTTCCTGCTGATGGCGCGAGAGAGCCGGCTCTATTCACTGGATCCCGCGGCGGGCGGGGACTGGGTGCTGATCGCGGACCTCGCGAACGAAGGGATCCAGGGAATCACGAGGATCGCCGTAAGTCCGGATGGACGACACGTGGCGCTGGTGGGAGCGAGGCCCGGCGACTGAATTCCCGGCCGTGTGGAGGGTCGCAGGATCGGCTGTGACCAAGATCTCACTCGGTCCGTCGTACGGGGTATGGGCCTAAGGATCAAGCACCCCACTCCGGGAACAAGAGGCGGGTCGAGGGCCTTTACTTGACGGGCAGGCCAGGAATGAAGGAGGGCAGGATGACTCGCACGGCGTACCGCGACCGACATCGGAAGAGACTCGGGATAGCGGTTATGGTATCGATCGCGGCCCACACCACACTCCTGGCCTTCCTGAAGGTGGACGTCGAGGTTCCCCCGGAGTCTGAGCGTCAGCGGGCTACGCAGCTGATCGAGCTCGCGGACGCGTGGCAGGACCGCCGGCTCGAAGTCGTTCTGCTCAGCGACGCCTCGTCCGGCGCGCGCGCATCGGGTGATGCGGCGGCGGGTGTGACCAACTCGGCGGAGGCCGATGGAGCCGGGGCGATGCTCGCCACGATCGAGGCAAGGCAGGTCCTCGCGGGTGCGGCACCCAGTGCCGCCGAGTTGGACCTCACACTGGCGGAAGAAGTCACGGTCGCGAGCATCACCTTCAAGAACGCCCAGAGGGGTGTCGTCCTGCGCACGGGCGGGCCTGTCGGGCCCAGCACCGCGGCGGCCGATGACGAGCGCTGGTGGGATGGCGGAGGAAGGGGAGGCATCGGGATCAGGATCGTCGGTGGCGATTGTGACGCACCAGGGGCGTTCGGAATACCCGTGCTCGGCGGTCGCGGGGGCCGGATCGGGGGCCTGCCGCGCGTGGTACCGAGCCGACCCTGATCTGCCCGTCTAACACAGCAGGCTGTCCGAGGTCCGGGGTGAGCTAGTCTTCCCCGACCGCCTTCTTGCGGGCCGTCTTGGCCCTTCCCCGCTTGGAGGGCTTGCGCCGTCCTTCCTTTCCGACACTCGCCTTTAGCGCTTCCATCAGATCGATGACCTGTGCTTCCGGCTCGGCCTCCTGGGGCGCAGTGATCTCCGAGCCATCCGCGATCTTCTTCTCGATCGCAGCCAGCATTCGCCGTCCGACTTCGTCGTCATACTTGCCGGGCTCGAAGCCTTCGCTCGCGATCTGCTCGATGAGCTGAACCGCCAGTTTCAACTCCGCATCGGAGACTTCGCCCTCCCCCGCGGGGACTGCTCCCAGGTCCCTCACCTCGTGTGCGTAATACAGTTGTTCCATCACGAGGTGATCGCCCACAGGGCGCACCAGCACCAGATACTGCTTGCCTCGGGCCGCGTACTTGGCCAGCGCCGCCCACCCGGTCTTCTTCATCGCCGCGCCGAGCAGGCCGTATGCCTTGGCACCGCCTTTGTCCGGTCCCAGGTAGTACACCTTGCCGATATAGGCCCGCTCGACCTCGTCGACGGGCACGAACTCGGCGATCTCGACCGCGTGAGTCGCCTCCGCCTCGAGCGCCTTCAACTCCTCGGGGGTGAAGGTCACGTATTGGTCCTTGGCGAACTGGTATCCCCGCTGGAGATCGGCCCGTTCGATGACTTCCCCCGTCTTCGCGTGCACGTACTGCTGCTTCACTCTGGAGCCGTCCGGGGCGAGGAAATTGAAACGCACTTTTTGCGCGCTCTCGCTTGCCGAGTACAGCTGAACGGGAATCGAGACGAGTCCGAACGAGATCGTCGCGGACGCGATCGGGCGTGCGCTCATGTAGCCTCCAAGCTCCGGCTTCCGTTCGTCCCCTACCGTCGGTCGGCCCCGCTGACCGTCCTGGCGGGCAATCCCATGCCGCGGTGGAAGATAATAGATTGGCGTTGAGAGGGGGGGCGGGGGCTCGCCCGTGTACCGAAGGAGACCACCGATGATCATGCGACCAGCCGCTGTCACCCTCCTCCTCACGGCCGGCATTACCTCCGGCGGCGTCGGAATCCTCGGGCCCGAATCCTTGATCGGTCAGGAGGTCGATGCCCCCCGGGCCTCGCTGATTCGAACCAGCGGCCTGGGGGAGGTGGCGCTCGAGCCAGACCGGGCGGTGCTCGGTTTTGGGATCCAGCGCCGGGGCTCTCCGGCCGAGCAGGTCTTGGCCGGTGTCGGGCGCATACAGGCGGCCTTGCTCGACACGCTCACGGCGCTCGGTGTGCCGGCCGATTCGTTGCAGGTCGACCGTCTCGGCGCGTGGCCGGTGTGGACGGGCGGCCGAGATTCTGTGGTCGCGTATCATGTCAGCGCTTCCATCAACTTCAGAATCGATGAACTGGACCTCATTCCGAAGCTCATTGAAGCGGCTCTGGCGGTGGGGGTGACACAGACCACCGGTGTGCGCTGGGAATCCAGCCGGGCCGAGGAGGCACGGGCCGAGGCGCTACGGCTGGCCCTGGCGGCGGCCCGGCGCGATGCGGAAACGCTGGCGGAGGCGGCGGGGGGACGTCTGGGCGCGCTGGTCGAAGTGAGCACCACCGGGGGACCGGCAGTCGAGCGGTTCGCCATGGAGGCGCGCGCGTTCGAGACCACTTCGGCTCCGGCCGCCGTGGGACCGACACCGCAGCCGGTCCTCATTCGGCTCTCGGTGGTGGGCAGTTGGCGTCTGGACACGCCCTGAGCCGACCCTCACACCTGCGGGCGACCCTCGCACCTGCAGACGACCGACACACCTGCGGACGACCGGCACCCGGGGGGAACAGGACGAAAAAGGCAGGAAGTCCGTCGGACTTCCTGCCTCGAACCGAGTGGTGCCCTCCGGTGGCATATACGCCGCAGATGGCGAAAGTCATGTGCTGAGCACATCGGTTCCTGCCAGAATTAGACGAACTCCCCCGGCCGAGCAAGACCCGAGATCCGAATCCACCCCAGCCATCGCTTGAGCCGTCACTCTATCACGCCGATCTTTCCCGCATGACACCGCGCGATCCCCTCACTCGCTACCGCGACAAGCGATCGGCGGCGCGAACCCCGGAGCCGTTCGGTGACGCCGTCGCGACCGGCGCCGGTCTGTTTGTGGTGCAGAAGCACGCCGCGACCCGCACCCACTATGATTTGCGGCTCGAGCTCGGCGGCGTATTGAAGTCCTGGGCCGTGCCGAAAGGGATCTCTCCCGACCCGATCGACAAGAAGCTGGCTGTCCATGTAGAGGATCATCCGATCGAGTACGCGGAATTCGAGGGAATCATCCCGGAGGGCGAGTACGGCGCGGGCGAGATGATCGTGTGGGACTTCGGACGCTGGGTTCCCCTCGAAGACCCGGAGGAGGGCCTGGAAGCCGGGAAGCTCCTGTTCGAGCTCAGGGGCTACAAGCTGCGCGGGGTGTGGACCCTGGTGAAGCTCAAGAAGAGCGACACCGGCAAAGACTGGCTCCTGATCCGCGAGCGTCGCGGCGGACACCCTATCCTGGCGGATGGATCGCTGCCCGAGCAGTCCGTTCTCTCCGGGCTGACGGTCGAGCAGGTGGGACGGACCCGGGATGGGTGGAATCCGGCGGAAGAGATCCGTGCCGGATTGGAGAAGTCCGGGGCCACGAAGCGGCGGCTGGACCCACGGAAGACGAAGCTCATGCTCGCCAGGGTGCGAGACGAAGCTTTTTCCGACCCCGAGTGGGTCTTCGAGCTCAAGCTCGACGGATACCGCATGCTCGCCGCCTGCCTGTCGGGGGAGCCACTTCTGCTGACGCGGAACGGACACGACGCCACCGCCAGCTTCCCTGAGATCGCGCGCGCGCTTCGAAAGCTGCCATTCGAACATGTCGTGCTTGACGGCGAGGTGGTCGTGCACGACAGATCCGGCCTCCCGAGCTTTCAGCGCCTGCAGGGGCGTGCTCGTCTGTCCCGACCGCTCGATGTAGCCCGGGCCGCGGTCGAGCGGCCTGCGTCTTTCTATGCGTTCGATCTGCTCGGATTCGAGAGCTACGATCTTCGCCGCCTCGCGCTCGTGGACCGACGGAGCTTCCTTCACCCTCTCATCCCGCCCGCGGGCCCGCTCCGAACCTCCGAACACTTCGAGGGAGAGGGAGAGGGAGAGCGCCTGTTCCAGCAGGTACAGCATCTGGGGCTCGAAGGCATCATGGCGAAGCGGGCCGACAGTCCCTACGTGGGGGGACGCTCCGCGTCTTGGCTGAAGATCCACGCTGCCCAGGAGAGCTGCTTCGCGATCGTGGGGTTCACGAGCCCAAAGCGATCCCGGACGGGCTTCGGGGCGCTCCATCTCGCCGTGTTCGAGAGCGATGACGGGGGGAGGCAGGCAACCGCCGGGTCTGATACGGGGGCTGGCTCGGGAGCGACCGGCGAACAAGCGAAGGGTCTCGTTTACGCCGGCCGCGTGGGGACGGGGTTCGACGAAAGACGCCTCGGTGAGCTCCGACGCACCTTGGACGACCTCGCGCGTGACGACCCGCCGTTCGGGGGTCCTGGGCCCAGGGGCAAGGAGCATGTCTGGGTCGAGCCCGAGCTCGTGGCTCGCGTGCGGTACAAGGAGTGGACCGATGAGGGACTGCTCCGCCAGTCCGTCTTCGTCGGGCTCGAGGAGATGCCCGTCGAGGAATGCCACCGACCCGTACGCGAGCGCCGTACTCTGCACGAGCCGGTGGAGGTGGAAGTGGGCGCCCCGCCCGTCGATGAGATCCCGCTCTCGAACCTCGACAAGCCGTTCTGGCCCGAGGACGGATATACCAAGGGTGATCTCATAGGATATTACCGGGCGATCAGCCCCTGGCTGCTTCCCTACCTCGAGGATCGTCCCCTCGTATTGACGCGCTACCCGGACGGAATCGATGGCAAGTCATTCTTCCAGAAGAATGCGCCCGGGTTTCAGCCGGAGTGGATCCGAACCGAGACGATTTGGAGTGAGGGGTCGGAGCGCGACATCGATTACTTCGTCGCTCGCGATGTGGCATCACTCGTGTATCTGGCGAACCTTGGAACGATCCCGCTGCACATCTGGGCCAGTCGCCTCACGGCCCTCGACCAGCCCGATTGGTGCGTGCTCGATCTGGATCCAAAAGAGGCACCATTCACCGACGTGATTCGAATCGCCCAGGCCATTCGGGAGCTCTGTCAGGATATCGATCTCCCCACTTTCGTGAAGACCAGTGGATCGAGCGGTCTGCACGTGCTCATCCCGCTCGGAGGCCAGTTGGATTACGAGCAGTCCCGCTCGCTGGGACAGCTCCTGTCGAACCTGGTGGTGAGCGAATTGCCGGGGATCGCCACGACCGTTCGGAACCCCACCAAGCGCGAGGGCAAGGTCTACATCGACTTCGTCCAGAACGGACGCGGGCGGCTGGTCGTTGCCCCGTACAGCGTGCGCCCTTTGCCCGGGGCCCCGGTCTCCGCCCCGCTCCGGTGGCGTGAGGTGAAGGAAGGTCTCAAGATTGGGAAGCACACGATCAAGACGATGCCGCGGCGCGCGCGGGCCTTGGCCGACGATCCCCTGGCCGGACTGCTGGAATCACAGCCCGACCTCCTCGACGCGCTCGAGAAGCTGAGCGTCAGATTGTCGCGCGGCGCGGACTGAACGGCCACGTACAGTCACCGGTCCAAGCCCGTTTCGAGGTCGCGACCATGGACAAATCCCCGAGCTCGCTTCCCACGCCCGACTACCCGCGTGGTGTCAAGCTCCTGCACGATCCGGTTCGCAACAAAGGCAGCGCGTTCACGAAGGCCGAGCGAGACCTCTTTCGCCTGCGCGGGCTCTTGCCGCCCCGGGTCGATGAACAGGAGATACAGGTTCAGAGAACGCTCGAGAATCTCCGATACAAGACGACGGATCTGGAGCGGTACATCTTCCTGGTGGCCCTTCAGGATCGAAACGAGACGCTCTTCTACCGTGTGGTCGTCGACAATCTGTCGAGACTCATGCCGATCATTTACACGCCGACCGTGGGCGAGGCGTGTCAGAAGTTCGGACACATCTTCCGGCGACCGCGAGGACTGTACATATGCGCCCGGGACCGTGGGCGCGTCCGCGAGGTACTGGCCAACTGGCCACACGAGGACGTTCGGATCGTGGTAGCCACGGACGGAGAGCGGATCCTGGGGCTGGGCGATCTCGGCACCGACGGTATGGGAATCCCGATTGGCAAGCTGGCGTTGTACACGGCTTGCGCCGGTATCCACCCCACGTGGTGCCTCCCCGTGACCATCGATGTGGGCACGGACAACGAATCCCTACTCGACGATCCGCTCTACCTGGGGCTCGCACAGAGGCGTCTCAGAGATGAGACCTACGACGAGTTGATCGACGAGTTCGTGACCGAGATCGCGGACCGGTTCCCTCGGGTAGTGATCCAGCTCGAGGACTTCGGCAATCGGAACGCGTTCCGGCTCCTCGATCGATACCGCGATCGGATGTGTCTGTTCGACGACGACATCCAGGGGACCGGTGCCGTGGCCCTCTCGGGGCTCCTGTCGGCTCTGAGGATTACGGGAGAGCGCCTGGGATCCCGGCCTTATCTTTTCATCGGTGCCGGACAGGCGGGGCTCGGCATCGCGGATACCATCGTCGCCGCCCTCGTGGAGGAAGGCATGTCCGCAGAAGAGGCGAGGTCGCGATGTTGGCTGCTCGACTCGAAAGGTCTTGTGGTGGAGGACCGCGATGGGCTCTCGGCCGGGAAGCGCCGCTACGCGCATTCGCACGCGCGTACGACCGACTTGACGGAGGCGATCGAGCTCATTCGGCCGGCGGCCCTTATCGGAGTCGCGGGAGTTCCCGGCATGTTCACTCGGGGTGCAGTCGAGGCCATGGCGAGGATCAACCAGCGACCGATCCTGTTCGCGCTCTCCAACCCGACGTCCCAATCGGAGTGTACCGCCGAGCAAGCGATTACGTGGACGAACGGCCGAGCGATTTTCGCGAGCGGCAGCCCGTTCGACCCCGTCGAGTACCAGGGTCGCACCTACGTCTCCGGACAGGGCAACAACGCGTACATCTTCCCGGGCGTCGGCCTGGGTCTGATCGCGTCCGGGTCGAGCCGGGCAACGGACGAGATGTTCCTCGCGGCCGCACGCACGCTGGCCGAGCAGGTGACGGGAGCGGATCTGGAGACGGGTTGCGTATACCCCGAGCTGGACCGGATTCGAGAAGTTTCCGTTCATGTGGCCCGGGCCGTCATCCGGGTCGCGACCGAGCAGGGGCATGCCCGAGCCTCTCTCCCCGACGACATCGAGACCTACATCAGATCGCTGATGTTCGATCCGATCTACGAGACGTACGCCTGACCCTCCCGGAGATCACATGACTACCGAGCGGCTGCGGCATATCCCGGGGTTCTCGATCGACGCGGTGGCTGCCGCCGCGGGAGTGGATCCCGAGGTGTTGCGGCTCGAGAACCTCGACACCGATATCGCCCCTCCCGAGGTCGCCCTGGAGGCAACCCGCGCAGCCGTCACCCAGGACGACGCGAACAGCTACCTGCCGTTCACGGGACGCCGCGAGCTCCGCGAGGCAGCCGCACGCCATGTAAGCCGGATGGCGGGGGTGGCCTACGATCCCGACGCCCAATGCGTGATCACGGCCGGTGGCACGGAGGCCATGCTCAACGCCCTCTTCGCCACCACCGACCCGGGCGACGAAGTGATGCTGACCGATCCTACTTATGCGGGGATGATCCAACGGGTGCGATTGGCCGGCGCGGTCCCGAAGCTCGTGCCGTTCGAACCCGACGGCCTGGAATGGCGTCTGGATCTCGACGCGCTGAGTCGAGCGATATCCGCTCGAACGCGAGCCCTGTTCATCATGAACCCGTCCATGCCGTCCGGTGCCGTGCTCTCGCCGGACGAGTGGTCCGCGGTGGCGCAGGTCTGCCGAGAGCGCGACGTCTGGTTGCTGTACAACGCGGCAATGGAGCGAATCCTGTTCGATGATCGGCCCTACTTCCATCCCGCCAGTCTCCCCGGGATGGCCGAGCGGACAATCACGCTCGGATCCGTTTCGAAGGAGTATCGGATGATCGGGTGGCGGGTCGGCTGGGTCGTGGGACCGGCCGGAGCGATCGCGGGAGTGGCGCGTGCGGGTATCTACAACGTCGTGACCCCGGTGGGGATCGCACAGCCGGCGGCTGCCGTGGTTCTTTCCGCACCAGACGAGGCGGATGACGTTCGGAAGGCCGTGGCGGCATGGGAGCGGAGACGAGACGTCATCGTCGAGGAGTTGTGCGACCTCCCCTTGATGCCTGCCGCCGGTGGCTGGTCGATGCTCTTGGACGCAGGCGCTCTGGGCTACGACGCCGAATCCGCATGGAGCCGGTTGCTGGAGCGCGGAAAGATCGCCGCTACCCCGATGAACCACTGGGGCGAGCGGAACGCGAGCGGGCTGATCCGGCTCGTGTTCAGCAACGAGCCGACAGAGCGGCTGATCGGCATTGGCGATCGTGTACGGCGCAGCCTGTGTTGAGACGTCGAGGCGTCAGGTAGGACGATGAACGAAAGACCGGTCGCCAGGTACGTCTCGCTCGCCGCCGTCGGGCTGGCGTTAGTGGCCATGGCCCTGGCGCTCTGGGATCTGGTCATCGAGCGGGACGGGAGCCCCAGGGACGCGATCCGCATCCTGCTGCTCGCGGCGGCGGTGTTGTTCGTAGCGGGCGCGTCACTCAGACGAAGGACACCGCCCGCGGACCGCCCCTGATAAACCCTGCGGGTCCTCTCGTCAGCGGCCAGACGTTACTGCTCGGCCGCGATCTTGTCCTTTGACCGGTACCGCTCGAACCACGCCAGAATGTGAGCCACCTTCGAAATCAAGTGACTGGGCCGCGCGGCGATTCCGTGCGAGGCCTCCGGAATCCGAACCAGCGCCGCATCGACTTTCCGGATCTTGAGGGCCTGGTAGAACTGCTCGGACTCCGACATCGGCGTCCGCCAATCGACCTCGCCGGTGATCAGCATCGTGGGCGTGGTCACGTTCCCCACGAATTGAATCGACGAGCGACTCAGGTAATGGTCCGGGTCCTCCCACGGCAGAGATGGGAACCAGTACTTGGCCCCGGTGCCTCCCATATCTGCCGTCAGCACCCAGCTATACCAGTTGATCACCGGCTTCTGGACGGCAGCGCCGGCGAAACGGTCCGTGTGTCCAACGATCCAGCTGCTCAGGACACCGCCACCGCTTCCGCCCGTCACGAACAACTGATCTTCGTCCACATAGCCGTCTGCGATCACGGCGTCCACGCCGGACATCAGGTCGTGGAAATCGTCACCGGGGTACGCGTGATGGATCAGGTTGCCGAACTCTTCGCCGTAGCTCGTGCTTCCGCGCGGATTTGTGTACAGGACGACGTAGCCCGCCGCAGCGTAGAGCTGGATCTCGGCCGAGAATCGATCGCCATAATTTGCGAACGGTCCACCATGGATCTCCAGAATAAGGGGATACTTCCGACTCGGATCGAAATCGGGCGGTTTCACGATCCAGCCCTGGATACGCCGCCCATCGTGCGACGACTCGTACCAGATCTCCTCCACCTGACCCAGCTCTTTGTGGCCGAACAGATCCTCGTTCAGGAAGGTGAGGCGCCGCGGTTCCTGTCCTGGACCTCCCACGGCGAGATCCGCGGGATGATCGGGTCTGGAGTGCGTGAACGCGAACCTGCCGTCGCGCGCGACCGAATAGGATCCGCCCGAGTAGGGTCGACCGATCGACAACCCCCCGAAGTCGCTCGCGAGATCCCTGGTGTTCCCGTCGAGCGTCACGTACGCGATCTTGCCGTTCCCCTCGTTGGAGTACTGAAAGAACAGACCTCGCCCGTCCGCGGACCACCTCACCTGCCCGACGCTCCTGTCCAGCGCGTCCGTCAGCGAGCGAGCCCCGCTCCCGTCCCGATTCATCACGTACAGTTTCGTGATTTGAAAACCCTGGTACCGGTCATCGAACCCCGTGTAGGCGATGAGCGAGCCGTCGGGTGACACTAGCGGACCGTTGTCCGGTCCAAACCGATCCGTCAGCTGCCGGATCGACCCATCCGAGACGGATATCTCGTACACCTCGCTGTTCTGCGTCTGGTATTCCCAGTCCTCGCGGCGGTTGGCGGAGATGAGCAGGTGCTCGCCGTCGGGAGTCCAGGACGGTGTCCCGCCGTGGTTGTAAGGACCATGCGTCAACTGTCGGGGCGTGCCGCCCTCCACCGGGATCAGAAAGAGATGTTGCTGCCCCAGCCTGAGGAATCCCTGTCCATCACGTCGGTAGATGAGACGCTCATAGGTGGTGGCCGGCGGGGCCCAATCCGCACCTTCCGGCTTGCGGGGCAACGCGGCGAACGGCTCGGGCGCCATCGGCAGGAACATGCTGAACGCGATCTGGCTCCCATCGGGTGACCAGCTCAGCCCCCCTGGCGATCGCTCCAGGTTGGTCAGCCTCGCGGTCTCGCCCGTGTCCATCCACCGAAGGAAGAGCTGCCGCTTCTCGTTCCGGTCCGACGATACGTACAACAGCTTGGAGCCGTCGGGCGACCAGCGTGGCGCCGAGTAGTTGGCGGGACCCGTTATCAGCGGGCGATGATCGCTCCCGTCGAAGTTCAGGATCCAGATTTCTCCCCGTGTGCGGTCGGACATGATGTCGTTCGCGGAGCGCACGTACACGATCTTCGCACCGTCCGGCGAGATCTGCGGGTCTCCTGCGAACTCGAGCTGGAAAATGTCTGCGGGCTTGAGCAGTCGGTCATCCGGTTGGTCCGCACTCGTTCCCTCCTGACCTCCCAACGGTGCACCGACAAAGATCGCCAGCGCGGCCCACAGCGCTCTCATTTCCCGCATGAGATCCTCCTGCCTCGACTCAGGGTGGTTCGACAGAACCGCCGGTAGATACCTCGCCGCCTCCCGGTCCGAAAAACCGGACCCGAAGCGCGAGGTCGTTGCTGAACTACTCTAGCGATGCTCCACCCCGGGGGCTACGAGCGGGAGATCCCCGGGATCGAACCGCTGGGGAGACTCGCCATCGAAGAAGACGTCGCGTCCGGAAACGACGGCGCCTGGAGGGTCAGTCCCTCGTCAGTCCGTCGCCGGGGCCCGGATCACGGCTTCGATATGGTATGCCACGGCATCGACATCCCGGTAGGCCAAGCCATACAGACCCCATGCAGGCATCGCGGATTCATGCCCCACGTAGACCCGATGCCGGATAGCCGTCGGATCGCCGGCGAACTGCCAGTCACCGGCCAGGAGGTCCGGCATCTGGAGCCCGTGCTCCTGTGCCAGTTGGCCCTCACCGCGGCCATCCATACCGTGGCATTTCTGGCAGCTGACCCGCCACACCAGCGCACCCCGTTCGAGTGTCGCTTCCTGACTCTCCCACTGGATCGTATCGAAGACCGAGGAATCATACATCGTTTCGGCGGTGGCGACCGAGTCCGCGCGAGCCAACCTCAAATCTTCCGCCCGCTGCGCGGCCTCTTCTTCGGCGCCAGGGCCGCATCCGGCAGCGAGGAGCACCCCGACCAGGGCTATCATCCCGTGTTTCTTGGTCATCGTGTCGCTCCGTGCAGTGGTATGACAGGAAGTTATGGTGAGAGGTGCGCATCGGACCAGCCATCCCCGGACCTGCCGAGACTTTCGGACGAGCCGGTCCTGCGTAGCTTGGGGCGCATGAACGACGGACTACCGATACCCGAGACGATTCGCTGGACCGACGATGGCGCCGGACTCCTGATTCTCGACCAGACCCGGCTTCCCGGCGAGCGGGTGGAACGCGAGCTTCGCGAGCTGGAGGACATCGAAGAGGCCATTCAGAGTCTCCGTGTCCGGGGCGCTCCGCTCATCGGCATAACCGGAGCGATGGGGCTGGCCGCGCTCGCGCGACGCGAGGTGCGGGACTCGAGCCCCACCATCGAACAGCTCGCGGCGCGCTTGATACCGTGGGCGAATCGGCTCGCCGCCGCCCGTCCCACCGCCGTGAATCTCGTGTGGGCGATCGAGAGGATGCGGACGGCCTCCCGACCACGATCAGACGAGACGGCCGCGGCGTTGGCCGAGCGTCTCGTCCTCGAGGCGACGGCTATCCTGGAGGAGGACCGGCGGATGTGCCGGCGAATCGGGGAGCATGCCGTCATCCTCCTCCAGGACGGGGCGAGTGTGATCACGCACTGCAATGCCGGGGCGTTGGCCACGGGTGGGATCGGCACCGCGCTCGCACCCATCTACGTGGGTGTGGAGCGTGGACTGAAGCTCCGGGTGTTCGCGGATGAGACGCGTCCGTTGTTACAGGGGAGCCGGCTGACGGCGTGGGAGCTTTCGCAGGCGGGGGTCGACGTCACCGTCATCTCCGACAACATGGCCGGCGCGCTCTTCGCACAGGAGCCACCCGACATCGTGTTCGTGGGCTCGGATCGCATCGCGGCAAACGGAGACGTGGCAAACAAGGTCGGGACGTATGGCCTGGCTGTCATCGCACGCCACCACCGGGTTCCCTTCTACGTGCTCGCACCCACTTCCACGGTCGACCTCGACACGGCCACCGGGGGAGAGATCCCGATCGAGCACCGCAGTCCGGACGAGATCCGGCACGGCTTCGGCGCGCCCACGGCACCCGAAGAAGCCGCGGTGTGGAGCCCTGCGTTCGACATCACCCCCGCCGAGTTGATCGCAGGCATCGTCACCGAGCAGGGTATTCACCGACCGCCATACGAAGAATCGCTGGCCGACGCGGTCACGAGGGCTAGTGAGGAGCGAGACCTGGCGGCGACTTGAGCGCGCCGCTGCCGGGCTACGCGGGGGGTGGCTCGCGAGGCGCGAGAATGGGAAGGTAAGCTTTCCAAGGCCCGACTTCGTCCTCGAACTGCCGCGCCACGACCCGAGCGATCTGAGCCAGGTGATTCAGATCATGGACAACCCAAGTCGCGAGCAACTCGGTGAACGTGACCTCCCCAAGCTCGGGGTGCGCCCCAACCGCATGGAGATCCGGATTCGTCTCCAGCAGGGTTTCCAGGGTAGCCAGGTTTCCCGCCCGGAGTCCCGCAAATTCCTCCAGGAGGTCGGTCAGTGCGCGTCCCGCAGTCGTGTTCACGTGTGCGAATCGGTCGAAGGGCTCGAACGCTCGGGACGACCCTTCCGCGAGGATAATGCGCGCGCGGGGGATCCAGTCCTTCTTCTCTCCCTCGATGAGGTGACCGAGCACACCGAACGGGCTGAAGGTTCCTTCTCCTTCGTCCGAGTGCACCAGGTCCTCGGGGAGGTCTTCGAGGATCGCGCGAATCGTAGCCGGGGTGCGGGTGAGGATGCGGACCATTTCCTCGACGGCATGCCGTGCGTTCGGTTCCGGCACCAATCGCCCTCCCTCGTGATCGGAGTTGTCCGACGAACCCGACCCAATCCTCGCACGGTGTGTACCCGGCGACAGGTGGCACGTCGGCCGGGGAGACCGCCCCTGACCTGGGACCATTCCCTTCGATCAGAACCTGCGCAAGGAGCGTGAGCCGTGCATGACTTACCCTACCTTACGGCCGGCGAGATGCGCGAGGTCGATCGTGCCATGGTCGAGGACTACCGAATCGAGCTCATTCAGATGATGGAGAACGCCGGCCGTGTCCTCGCCAGTCTGGCCCGGTCGAGGTTCCTCGGCGGTGATGTGTTCGACCGTAGTGTCCTCGTCCTTTGCGGCACAGGCAACAACGGAGGCGGCGGTCTGGTCTGCGCACGCCGTCTGCACTGTTGGGGGGCGCGCGTCCGGGTCATCACGACGAAGTCGCAGGAGGACTACCTGGGAGTTCCGGAGCATCAGCTGGATATCGTGGACCGCCTCGGGATCCCGATCACGGACATGCACGGCCCGACCGTGCTCTCGGAGGTCGATCTCATCGTGGACGCGATCATCGGGTACGGGCTCTCGGGTCCACCCCGGGATAACGCGGCCCGCCTGATCCGGCTCGGGAACGAGTACGGATCTCCCGTCCTGAGCCTGGACGCGCCCTCCGGTCTCGACGTGAGCAAGGGAACCGCGCTCGAGCCCACCATGCGCGCCACCGCGACTCTCACACTCGCGATTCCGAAGGTGGGTCTACGTACCCCTGAGGCCACCGAGTACGTGGGAGAGCTGTACCTGGGTGACATCAGCGTGCCCCCGGAATTGTTCGCCGGCCACGGCCTGGCCTACGACGTGGGCCCGATCTTCGCCCGCGAAGAGGTAGTCCGCATTTGAGTTCTCACGAGCGCCCGGTCCGCCTGCTCGACCGACTGAGCGAGGAGCTTCCCTTAACGGCCGTCGAGCTCCGTCCGCCACGCGCGGACCTGACGCACGGCGACAGCATCGAGACCTGGATCGACTTGTTCCATGCCTTCCGTCGGCTCGCGGCCGAACAGACCTTTCTGTTCGTGACCGACAACGCGGTCGGCGAGGCCGAGGAGGAGAATCTCCAACACCTGACAGCGAACCTGGCCGGGCAGATCGATCCCGCCACGATCGTGCCGTTCCTGACCTGTAAGCACACACTCGAGTACTGCCTCCTGTACGCGTCCCGAGCGCGCGCGCGCGGTGTCCGGGCGCTGACCGTCGTGGGCGGCGATGATACGGGCAGTATACCGCGTTGTGTCCCGCACGCGTTCCAGCTGAGACAACTGCTCCGGGAGCGACTTCCGCACCTCGACCTCGGAGGGTGGGCAAATCTCCACCGGGACCAGGCACAGCAGATCGATTATCTGCTCGACGAGGGTTTCGAGGCCGACTACTACCTCACGCAGATCGTGTCGCACCATGACGCGGCGCACGTCGAGCGTTGGCTGGAGGAGACGCAGCGACGCGGACTCGGGATACCCGGAGTGTTCGGTGTGTTTCTCTATCGGAACGCCCGACCCGCCATGCTCGAGCGCCTGGGACGTTTCTTTCCCGTCCCGGCCGAGCCGCTCACGCGCGAGTTCGAATCGGGCGCTACCCCGGAGGAGGTATGCGCGCGATCGATCGTCGCGCTTCGCCGGATGGGCGTCGACAAGATCTATCTGTGCAACCTGGGTGGGCGGCGGGCGGCGCAGCGATACCACCGAATCACACAGGCGGTCGACGCCATCCTCCAGGAGGCGGCCGAAGAACCTTAGCAGGCTGCCGAAGAACTCTGGTGCGGCCGCGCGCGGACCCACCTGCGGTGGGGTGCCCTCTTGCGGAGGTCAGACAAAGAACGAGGAGGAGTCGATGCCGTGGCATCGTCGACGACGAGTGACGCCGTATGGGCCCGCAATCCCCCTGCGCCCTTCGGGTTACGGCGTAACGCGGCTCGCCGGAGTTCTTCAGCAGCCTGCCGGGCAGGCTAGTCGCCTTCGAGGACCGCCAGGGCGCGCTCGACGCGATTCCGGGGCGCGCTGATCATGACCCCCTGAACCGAGTCGCCGATCGACAAGAGTACCTCGCGCGCCAGCTTGAC
>JBDHHV010000054.1:0-20199 GCA_039589195.1 Gemmatimonadota bacterium
ACCCACCCTTCGGGCGGGTACCCCTGGGGCTCCTCGACGTAGCTATGGCTATGCCCTCGTCGCCCCGCCTTGGATCCGGGGCTGTCGCGTCCGTAACGCGACCCGCCAGGGTTCCTCCGCAGCCTCCCAGAGGCCGCTTCGAGTTTTTTCGCGCGCTGTGAGGGCAACCCGCTGGAGTTGTTCGGCGACCTGACGACAGTCCGACAGAGGGCCAAGAGAGACGACGGTGAGCACATGAACATACATGAGTATCAAGCCAGGGAGATCTTCCGGGACCACGGGGTTCCGGTCCCACCGGGCGAGTTGGCGAGCACTCCTGACGAGGCAGCGGAGATCGCGGATCGTTTCGGGGGAGGCGTGGTCGTCAAGGCGCAGGTTCATGCGGGAGGTCGGGGCAAGGCCGGGGGTGTGAAGCTCGCGGCGAACGCCGCGGAAGCACGTGAGGCTGCCGGCCGTATCCTGGGCATGGAGATCAAGGGGATCGAGGTCCGAGGGGTGCTGGTCGCGCCCGCCGAGGACATCGCTTCCGAGGCCTACGTCGGGATCGTAATGGACCGCGGCCGCCAGGCGGATGTGGTGATGGTCTCGGCGGAAGGCGGCGTGGACATCGAGGAGGTCGCCGCCACGATGCCCGAGGCGATTCACACCGCGACCGCGGACCCCCGTTATGGACTTCTGCCACATCAATCCGTGTGGCTCGGGTACCACCTGTACGATGACCCGGCGCTCGCCCGGCAGGCCTCCAAAGTGATCGGTCAGCTGTACACCGCCTATCGAGACTCCGGTGCCACCCTGGCCGAGATCAACCCGCTCATCGTGAACGGGGCGGGCGAGGTGAAGGCGATCGACGCCAAGATGAACATCGACGACAACGCGCTCTTCCGACTACCTGACATCGCGGGCCTGCGCGATGTGGATGCCGAGGACCCCGCCGAGCGTCGCGCCCGGGCGGCAGGTCTGAGCTACATCAAGCTGGATGGCAATGTCGGGTGCTGCGTGAACGGAGCCGGCCTCGCGATGGCGACCATGGATCTCGTGAAGTATTACGGAGGCGATCCCACTGGAGCTGATCACCGAAGATCCCAATGTGCATTCCATCCTGTTCAACATCTTCGGTGGGATCACCCGGTGCGACGACGTGGCGAACGGGATTGTCGAGGCGACGCGGCGGATCGACCTGAGCGTTCCGCTCACGATCCGGCTCACGGGGACGAACGAGGACGAAGCCGTCGAGATCCTGGAGGCGAACGGCTTCGAGGCGATGGTGGACATGGACCGGGCCGTCAAGACGGCCGTGGAGCGCGCGGGGATCATGACCTGATCGCCCGTAGCCGAGCTCGAGAAGACCGGAAGGACAGACACGAGAGCTAAGGAGCCATGAGCATATTCATTGGAGAGGACACCCGGCTCGTCGTGCAGGGCATCACGGGTCGTGACGGATCGTTTCACACGCGCCAGATGATGGAGTACGGTACGCGTGTCGTGGCCGGTGTGACGCCGGGCAAGGGAGGGCAACGCTTCGAAGACAGCGTTCCGGTGTACAACACGGTAACCGAGGCCGTGCAGGAAACCGGCGCGGACACGAGCGTGATCTACGTTCCGGCACGATTTGCGGGGGATGCGATCTTCGAGGCGGCGGACGCAGGGATCTCGCTGATCGTATGCATTACGGAGGGTGTCCCGGTCGCGGACATGATGCGTGTGCTCCCGTACGTCCGGGAGAAAGGTGCTCGTTTGATCGGACCCAATTGTCCGGGTCTCATCGTGCCCGGCGTCGCGAAGGTCGGGATCCTCCCCGGGCAGATCGTGCGAGAGGGACCCGTCGGAATCGTGAGTCGGTCTGGAACGCTCACCTACGAGGTGATCTTTCAACTCACTAGACAGGAGCTCGGCCAGTCGACTTGCATCGGTATCGGTGGTGATCCGCTGATCGGCACCAATTTCGTCGACTGTCTGGCGGCCTTCGAGGAGGACGAAAAGACAACCGGGGTGGTCCTGATCGGCGAGATCGGAGGTACCGACGAGCAGGTCGCCGCCGAGTATGTCTCCGGACACATGACCAAGCCCGTGGTCGGCTTCATAGCCGGGCAGACGGCGCCGCCGGGACGACGCATGGGGCACGCGGGTGCCATCATCTCGGGCTCGGAGGGCACCGCGGAGGAGAAGATGCGGGCGTTCCGAGAGCATGGCATCGATGTCGCGGAGCGGCCGGCCGACATCGTGGGCCTGCTCCGCCAGCGACTATAGCGAAGGACGGCGCGCATGCCGGAGGAAGCCGAGCGCTACATTTGCGTACGTGACGTCATGACGACGTCGGTCATCACGGCAACGCCAGAGACCCCGCTGCTCAGCATCGCCGAGACGATGATGCAGCGACACGTGCGGGCCATCCCCGTGATCGATGAAAGCGGTCATGTGCTCGGCATGGTCACGGACAGAAGCGTGATGAGCCAGTTCCTTCCGCGGCTCGAGACGCGAGAGCTGGCGGCGGGCGAGCTCGATCTCGCCGGGCCCCGGGGCGTAGCGGTGCGCGACGTCATGGACCGAAGCGTGATGTGCGTGAATGACGATCAGCCGCTCGCGGACGTCGCTGCCCTGATGCTGGACAAGGAGATGGAGCGCTTGCCGGTCGTGGCAGAGGGCGTACTGGTCGGCTTCCTGACGCGCGGAGACATCATTCGAACGCTGCTCGCCCGACTGAGCGGCGAGGCAGTCGAACGAACCGATCCACCACAGGACGAGGGCGAATGACAGCTGACACCCGGGATTTGACCCTGGCGATCATCAAGCCGGATGCGTTCTCGGCAGGGAAGACAGGGCGGATCCTGCACGAGCTCGAGACCGCGGGGTTCGAGATCCGCGCGCTTCGTGTCGTTCGGCTGCAGCGGTCTGCGGCCGAGGCGTTCTACGACGTCCACCGAGAGCGTGCCTTCTTCGATTCGCTCGTGGAGTTCATGACCTCGGGCCCATGCGTGCCGATGGCGCTGTCCCGGGAGCAGGCCGTGCCGCACCTGCGCGAGGTGATCGGAGCCACGGATCCAGCGGAGGCCGCGCCGGGCACGGTGCGGGCTCTGTATGCGGAGAGCAAGGAGAGGAACGCGATTCACGCGTCCGACTCCTCGGAGAACGCCCGCCGCGAGCTGGCCTTCTTCTTCAGCGACCTGGAGCTCGCGCGGTAGCGGTCATGTCGGAGGGTCCGGCCAGCCTACGTCTGGCGTTGTCGGATCTGCGGGGCGGTCCCGTCGCCTGGGAGCGAAGCCTGGAATCTCCGCGCGTAGCATTGGGTGAGGTGCCGGAAGCTCTCGACGGTCCGCTCGCGATCATGGTCCAGGCAAGTTCCGCGGAGAACTCCGGCGTGCGTGTAGTCGGCCGCCTCAGCGGCACGGCCACCCTGGAGTGTCGACGCTGCCTGTCACCGGTGCGCGGCGAGATCGAATCATCGCTCGAGGCGTGGTTCCGAAGCGATGGCCTGGCCGAGCCGGAGGAGGACAGCGTGTGGCCGCTCGATCCGGACGCGGCGGAGATCGACCTGCGCCCGGTCATACGCGAGGAACTGTGGCTCGCCGTTCCTAGGTTCGCGCTGTGCAGGCCCGATTGCCCGGGGTTATGCCCGCAGTGCGGCGCACGACTGGATTCCGAGGAGTGTGGCTGTCCGCCCGAGGCCACGGACCCCAGATGGTCTGCCCTGGAGGCGGTCCGCGGCTCGCTGACGGGTCATGGCGGGGAGGCGTCCGAAACCGGCTGAATGGCCGGGAACGGCCGATCCTCTTGACACGAGCCGGTTTTTTTCGCCTGTTACGCGGCTTCATTCCGCGCCGAGAGCGTGGTGGCAGACCACGCCGAGAGCGTGGTTGCGGTACATTGGTGGTCAAGAGATGAGAGCAGGAGAGATCCGATATGGCGGTCCCGAAGCGACGGACTTCGAAACAGCGTAAGCGAAAGCGTCGGACGCACGACAAGGCCAAGGCCACGGCCAATCAAGCGTGTCCGCGTTGTGGCGATCCCCGCCGCCCACACCGCGTGTGCCCGAACTGCGGCTATTACGGTGATCGCGAGGTCATCCGAATCGAAGAGTTCTGAGCCACCCGCGTCGTGTGGCACCCTCCGGACACGCGTAACCCCCCACTGTCATAGCCGGCGGTTCGTGTGATTCGAGTCGCACTCGACGTCCTCGGAGGTGATTCAGCGCCCGAGGCCCCGATCGCGGCGGCCCGGGCGGCCGTCGAGGCTTGGCCGGATGAGGTCGAGTTCCTCCTCGTGGGTCCCCCGGAGCTGCTCCAGGAGATGCTTGGCGACGTCCCTTCCACCGGGTCTCTTCGCATACTGCCCGCGACGGAGCGGATCGAACCGCACGACCCCCCGGCCCTGGCCGTGCGTCGCAAGCCCGACAGCTCGATCGTCGTGGGTCTGGAGGCGCTCCGTGCCGGCGACGCTGACGCGTTTATCTCCGCTGGCTCGACGGGCGCGGTGATGGCTGCCTCGGTACTCAAGCTCGGTGTGCTCCCGGGGGTCGACCGCCCGCCGGTCGGCGCTTTGTTTCCGACGGCTTCCGGACGGGTTCTGGTGCTCGACGTAGGCGCGAACTTGAACTGCCGATCCGATCACCTTCACCAGTTCGCACACCTCGGTACGATCTACATGCGGGATCTGCTCGGAATCGAGAGTCCGCGGATCGGTCTCCTGAACGTCGGTGAGGAAGCGCAGAAGGGTGGCGACCTGGCCCTCGCCGCGCACCGGCTCTTCACCGAGGATTCCTCGCTGCATTTCGTGGGCAATGTGGAGGGGCACCAGCTGATCGAAGGGCCGTGCGACGTGCTCGTATGCGACGGATTCGTCGGGAACGTGCTCCTCAAGTTCTACGAGTCGATGGCGGGGTTCATCCTCGGAATCCTCAAGCGGGGCGCACCGGCCGGCGAGACGGAGCTCGAAGGGCTCTTCCGGTTTCTCGACTACACGGAGTACGGGGGCGCACCACTACTGGGTGTGGATGGCGTGTCGATCCTGTGTCACGGCTCATCTCCCGCCCGCGCGATCAAGAACGCCGTACGGGGTGCGATCGATTCGGTTCGCGCGGGCATGGTCGCTGACATGCGACGCGACCTGGAGCGGATGGCTGCGGGAGGGACGGCATGACGCGCGTCGCACTGCTCCTCCCGGGCCAGGGCTCTCAGTTCGTCGGGATGGGGAGCGATCTGGCGCAGGCCTTTCCAACGGCGCGGGAGTTGTACCAAGAAGCGGATGATATCCTGGAGGTGCGCCTCAGCACGCTATGCTGGACGGGTCCCGGCGAAGACCTCACGGCCACTGAGAACGCCCAGCCCGCTATCCTGGTTCACAGCTATGTGGTGTGGGCGCTCGCTCGAGAGATGCTGGTGGACTCGACGGTCGTAGCGGCGGGTCACTCTCTGGGGGAGTTCACGGCTCACCTGTTGGCCGGAACGTTCACCTTCGCCGACGCCCTACGACTCGTGCGTCGCCGCGGGCAGCTGATGGCCAGGTCCGGCGCTGAGCGACCGGGCACGATGGCCGCGGTTCTCGGACTCACGCGCGAGCAGATCGAGGAGATCTGTGGAGCGGTCTCGGTGGGGACGGTCGTGCCTGCCAACCTCAACGCCCCGGGGCAGATCGTGATCAGCGGCGACGTGGATGCCGTCTCCGCGGCGTGCGAGCTGGCCACGGAGGCGGGGGCCCGTCGTGTCGTGCCCCTGAACGTGAGCGGAGCGTTCCATTCGCCCCTGATGGAAATGGCCGCGGGCGGGCTTGAAGAGGCGCTCACCGGCACCGATGCCATGGATCCCCGCTTCCCGGTGATCGCAAACGCGACGGCGGAGGCGGTACGGGACGCCGATACGGCGCGGGCGACGCTGCGGGCGCAGCTCACCTTGACGGTTCGCTGGGTCGAAGGCATCGAGCGCATGCGCGAGGAGGAGCCGACCCGCTGGCTGGAGTTGGGGCCGGGGAACGTGCTGGCCGGGCTGTTACGCCGGATCGATCGATCACTGTCAGCCACCGCAGTAGGCGATGCGGAGGCATTGGACGCATTGGCCGCTGGTTAGCTAGCGCTGACCGCTGGTTAGCTAGCGCTGACCGCTGGTTAGCTACCGCTGACCTTCGTTGACAGAGCAGAGGAGGGTTCATGGGTGAGCTGCAAGGCAAAGTCGCGATCGTGACCGGCGGCATTCGCGGCATCGGTCTTCGCATTTGCCATGAGCTGGCGGAAGCGGGGGCGAGTGTAGCTCTCGTCGACCTCGACGCCGCGCTTGCGGGTGCGGCCGCGGCGGAGTTGGGGGAGGGTGGGCACCAGGGGTTCGAGTGTGACGTAGTGCAGCCGGATGCGTGCGCTGGGCTGGTGGCTCGGGTCGAGAACGAGATGGGACCCCCCGCCATCCTGGTGAACAATGCGGGGATCACGCGCGACAACCTCCTCGTGCGGATGAAAGACGAGGAATGGTCCAGGGTGATCGAGACGAACCTGTTCGGCGCGTTCTGCATGATACGGAGCGTAGCTCGCGGTATGATGAAACGGCGCGATGGCCGCATCGTGAATATCTCCAGCATCGTGGCCTTGACGGGAAACCGGGGGCAGTCCAACTATGCGGCGTCCAAAGCGGGCCTGATCGCGCTGACGAAGTCGGTCGCGCAGGAATTGGCGAGTCGAGGTGTGCTTGCCAATGCCGTCGCACCCGGGTTTATCGAGACGGACATGACCGCGTCGTTACCCGAGGATGTACGGGAATCAATGCTCGCGAGCGTTCCGGTCGGCAGGATCGGGACCCCTGAAGATGTTGCCCGGGTAGTCCGCTTCTTGGTTGGACCCGCTGCCTCGTACATGACGGGTCAGGTCGTGGTGGTGGACGGCGGTATGGTGATGTGAAGACGAAGGTGGGATTCGGCGACGCCGGGTCCCTCACTGACGGAGGATCGCGGGATCGTAGAGACCCCGGAATCCCGAATAGGGAAGGGAGCAGGCATGTCCGAGACTGCAGCGCGGGTGAGAGAGATCATCGCCCAAGAACTGGGTGTCGAGCAAGAAAAGGTGACCGATGAAGCCTCCTTCGTGGAGGATCTCGGTGCCGACTCGCTCGATACGGTCGAGCTCGTAATGGCGTTCGAGGAGGAGTTCGGGATCGAGATTCCGGACGAGGATGCCGAGCAGATGCAGACCGTGGGGCAAGCCATCGGTTACCTTGCGCAGAAGCAGTAACCGGATCTCGTACGGCTGAATCCGAACGCTTCCTCCATGACAAAGCGTCGTGTCGTCATCACCGGGGTCGGGCTGGTCACACCGATCGGACTCGACCCCGAGTCTACATGGTCGGCGCTCATCACCGGCGAGAGCGGAGCCGGCCCGATCACGCAGTTCGACCACGCGGAGCAGGACGTTCACTTCGCATGCGAGGTGAGCGGGTTCGACGCCGAGCTCTACATGGACCGGAAGGAGGCCCGTCGGGCGGATCGCTTCGTCCAGTTCGCGCTCGCCACTGCACAACAAGCAGTGGAAAACGCAGGGCTGGAGGATCGGCTCCCGGGACCGGCTCCGCATCGCGTAGGCGTGGTGGTTGGCTCCGGAATCGGCGGACTACCGCTGCTCGAGGAGCAGCACATCAAGCTGTTGGAGAAGGGGCCGCGCCGCGTATCCCCTTTCTTCATCCCGATGTTCATCGCCGATATGGCACCCGGCATGATCTCGATGCGCTACGGGGCCCAGGGTCCCAACTATGCCACGGTATCGGCCTGCGCCTCCAGCGCTCACGCTCTCGGACTCTCGTATCGATCGGTCCGCATCGGCGAGACGGACACGATGATCACGGGTGGCACGGAGTCGACCATCACCCCGTTATGCGTCGGTGGCTTTGCGTCTATGAAGGCGCTGTCGACGCGAAACGATGATCCGGCCCGCGCCTCCCGGCCGTTTGACCTCCACCGGGACGGTTTCGTGCTCGGAGAGGGGGCGGCGATGATGGTCATCGAGGAACTGGAGCAGGCGCGCGAGCGAGGGGCGCCGATCGTCGCCGAGCTCGTGGGGTTCGGGCAGAGCGCTGACGCGCACCACCTGACAGCGCCCGCACCTGACGGAGCCGGCGCGCAGATGGCGATGGCGTTGGCCCTCGAGGACGCCGGGATTCGACCCGAGCAGATCGACTACATCAACGCCCACGGGACCTCCACCCTCGCCAATGACGCTGCCGAGACGGCGGCCGTAAAGGCCGTGTTCGGCGATCACGCGTACAACCTCGTGCTCGGCTCCACCAAGTCGATGACCGGTCACACACTTGGTGCCTCGGGGGCCATCGAAGGGACCATCGCGGCGCTCGCGTGCGAACGAGGCGTGATCCCGCCGACCATCAACTTCGAAGAGGCCGATCCCGAATGTGACCTCGAATATGCGCATGGCGGCCCTATCGAGCGCGACGTGACGTACGCGATCTCCAACTCGTTCGGGTTCGGGGGGCACAACGTGTGTCTCGCGCTCAAGAGATGGGAGGGGGACACGTGACCCTGCGGCTCGCTCTCCGCCCGGAAGACCGACCGTGAGTCGACCACGCGTCCTGGCGCTGATCGGTTCGGAGTCGGATCGCCCGGTGATGGAGAGGGCGGTCGAGATCCTGAACGACCACGGCGTGGAGGTACAGCTCGAAGTGAGCAGCGCGCACCGGGATCCCGAGCGCACGGCAAGTCTGGCCTCCGGTGCTCGGGACGCGGGCTTCCGGGTCGTGATCTGCGGGGCAGGGCTCGCGGCTGCGTTGCCCGGCGTCGTAGCGGCGCACACCACGCTCCCGGTCATTGGCGTTCCGATTTCCGCAGGGACGCTCGGCGGGTTGGACGCGCTGCTGTCGATCGTCCAGATGCCACCCGGCGTGCCCGTGGCGACCGTCGGGATCGACGGAGCCAAGAACGCTGCACATCTTGCGCTTCGTATCCTGGAGCTTTCATCAGCGGGGAGCGACGCGCCCGGCTGACGAACCGTCCTCGCGGATAGGCAGGTGCCCGCATGCGAGTCGGCGTCGGTTACGACTCCCACCGTTTCGATGAAGCTCGCCCGCTGGTCCTCGGGGGCGTCCGGATTCCGGATACGCCTGGCCTGGCTGGCCATTCAGATGGCGACGCCGTAGCCCACGCCCTGATCGACGCGCTCCTCGGGGCGGCGCGCCTCGGTCATATCGGGGGCCTCTTCCCCGATGACGACCCCACGTACGAGGGGGCGGACTCTATATCTCTGCTGGCCGATGCCGTGCGCCGGGTGGAGATGGAGAACTATCAGGTCGTGAATGTTGACGTGTCGATCATCGCGGAACGACCGCGGATCGCCCCGTTCGTCGACGGGATGGCCGAGCGCCTGGCAGCGACCCTCCACACCGCGCCGGCGACCGTGTCGATCAAGGGAAAGACCAACGAGGGTATGGGCTGGATCGGGCGGGGGGAGGGGATTGCGGTGATCGCGGTGGCTGCCGTGGATCAGATCCGCGACATCGACGCCCTTCTCGCCAGCATGCGCTCGGGCGGTGGCTGAGTTCGAAGCGCTTCTCGCGCTCCTGCTTGGGATTCCGAGGTGGCTGGCCTACGTGCTCCTTGGTGCCGGCGCGGCCGTCGAGAACATCTTTCCACCCGTTCCGTCCGACACGGTCGTGGTACTCGGCGGCATCCTCTCCGATCGTGGGGGACTGCAAGTAGGAACCGTGCTCGCGGTCGCTTGGGTCTCCAACGTGAGCGGGGCATTGCTCATCTATGCCCTCGCGCGTCGGCACGGTCGCGGCATCTTTCAGACACGCTGGGGAAAGCGGCTCCTCCGCCCGCACCAGTTGAACCAGCTCTCGGGCTTCTATGAGCGGTACGGGCTCATAGCGATTTTCGGAAGCCGCTTCCTCCCGGTTCTGCGGGTTCTCATTCCGGCTTTCGCGGGCATCACCAAGGTCGGCTTCGTACGCACCGCGATTCCGCTCGCGACCGCGTCGCTCGCCTGGTACACCGTCATGGTTTTCGCCGGGGTCTTCGCCTCCCGCAACATCGAACGGTTGTTCGACTTGCTTGGCGCCGCCAACAGCTGGCTGCTGGGTGTCGCGCTGGCGTTGATCGCCGCCATCATGTTCTGGTGGTGGCGGAGCCGACACGACCGAGAAGACAGCTAGCAGGTTACTGAGTCAATGATGGGTTTGGAGACGGAGCGAATCGACGCGGAACGTGCCTTCCGCCTGGAGCAATTCCGCGACTACCTGAGCTTCGAACGGGGACTGTCGCCCCGCACGCTCGCTGCGTATCAAGCGGACGCGCGCCGGCTGGTCGCCTTCGCCCAGGGGCGAGGCGTCTCTCGGCCGTCCAAGGTGACCTACGATCTCCTGCGCGACTTCGTCGCCTACCTCACGAAGTCCCGGGAGCCCCCGTTGGCCGCCGCTACCGTGGCCCGTAAGCTGTCGGCGGTGCGGGCGCTGTTCAGGTTCCTCGTCGAGGAGGAAGTCCTCTCGACGGACCCGAGCGAGCGTCTCGAATCTCCCCGCCCGGCGCGGCCGCTGCCACACGTGCTCTCGTACCCCGAGATCGAGCGGCTGCTCTCCGCGGTATCACCCGATCTCGAGTTGGCGCACCGCGATCGGGCCATGCTAGAAGTCTTGTACGGGTGCGGGCTTAGGGTGTCGGAGCTCATCGGCCTTCGACTGCTCGGCCTGCATCTCGACGACGGTCTTGTTCAGGTCGTGGGGAAGGGCCGAAAAGAGCGTCTGGTGCCGGTAGGAGCGGATGCGCGTCACGCGTTGCGGCGCTACCTTCGAGAATCGAGGCCCCGCTTGGACAGGGGAGCGTCGGACGGCAGGGTATTCCTCAATCGCCACGGGCGCCCGCTGAGCCGAATGGGCGTGTGGAAGATTCTGCGCCGCTACGTGGATCGGGCCGCGTTACACAAGCGGGTGACGCCCCACACCCTGCGGCACAGCTTCGCCACGCACCTTCTGGAGGGGGGTGCGGATCTCGCGTCCGTGCAAGAGATGCTGGGGCATGTCGACATTTCGACGACCGAGATATACACGCACGTCGACCGGGGCCATCTGCGTGAGGTCCATCGAGCCTGCCACCCCAGGGGGTGACGTGACTGCTGGCGGTCTCGGGTCCCAGGGCTGCTCGTGATCCGCGTCTCGCGCGTCGTCAGCCTCGTGCGTAATCGGCGACCGGTGCAGCGGTTCGCCGACAGGCCGGTTCCGGCGGATGTGCTCGAGACGGTGCTCGAGTCGGCCCGCTACGCCCCCTCCGCCCGCGAGGCGCAGCCCTGGCGCTTCGTGGTCGTGCAGGAAGCACTGACCCGTCTTCGAATCGCGACGGCGGCATTCAACCATCCCCACCTCCAGACTGCTCCCGTCCTTATCGTGTGCTGCGCCCGTATTCACTCTCATGTCAGCGGCAGCGGGCGACCCAGTCACCCGATCGATCTTGCCGCCGCTACGCAAACCATGTTGATCGTGGCCGCGGACCTCGGTCTGCATTCGAGTTGGATCACCGGCTATCGTGAGCCCCGGGTCCGGGCGGCCGTCGGGATCCCCGACGATGTACCCGTCGTGGCCATCCTGGCGCTGGGGTATCCGGACGGTCTGACTCCTCTGCCGGAGCGGCGAGTTCGCCCGGAGGTGATCGGCTGGGATCGCTGGCGTTCCGACGATGCGGGAGGATCGCTGCCATGAGGCCGAGCGGCGGCCTCGTGTGGGTGGGGACGCTCATGGGGCTGCTCGCCGCGCCGCTATCGGCCCAGGAGGTGAGGTTTTCCGGTGAGCCCCGCGGTTCCGCTCAGGAGGCCCTGGCAGCCTTTCTCGACCGCGGCGGATACGAAATCTGGACGGGTGACACCGTCCTGGCGCGCGGGGATACGGTCCCGCGACACGTGCTCCTCCTGGAAGGTGTGGCCCGGATCGCAGGCAGGGTGGAGGGCGACGTATATGTGGTAGATGGCGATCTGATCCTCCGTGTAGCGGGGAGCGTCGGTGGGGACGTCGTCGTCCTGGCTGGCCTCCTGCTGGACTCCGACCTGGCAACCGTCGAGGGCGTTATCACGTACCGGCCGAACGAGCGGCTGCGCGTCGTGCCCGAAGCCGGTGGGTACACGATCTTCTCGGCTCAACGGCCGCTCCCCACGGTCGAGCTGGATGGGCAGTACGGGTTTCACCTGCCGACCTACCAGCGGGTCGATGCGCTCACTTTCGGGTGGGGCGCGACCGTGCGCGCGCCTCGAGCGGCGGGCCGGCCGGAACTCGGCGGAGTCGTACGATACAAGACCGGGCCGAGCAAGATCGAGGGCTCTGTGCGTGCCGCGGTTGACGCGGGCGAAAGGATCCGTCTGTTCGTGGCGGCGAGCCGGGCCACGCGCTCGAACGACGCATGGATCCGGCCCACGTGGGTTAACACCCTGATCTTCGCGTTCGCCGGCGACGATTATCGGGACTATTACCGAGCCGACCGAGCAGGTGCCGGGGTCGAGTGGGGGATTCGTCGCGCGCCCGATTGGCGGGGCGGGATGGATGTGACGCTGACGGTCGGGGCGGGCTGGGAGGAAGCCCGCAGCCTGGAGGCTCGCGACGTCACGATCCTGTTCGCGGCGGACGACGTGCGCTCAAACCCCCCGATCGATCCGGGCGACATTTACAGTGCTTGGCTCGGGCTCGCGTTCGATGACCGGCGCGAGGACTCTCGAACGCGTCTCGGGCTGACGCTAGAGGGCGCGACGGAGGACATCGGTGGCGACTTCTCCTTTCTATGGGCGGAGGCGCGACTCGCGCTTCGCCGCCCGGTCTTCGCGGCCCATTCGGTGGAGTTGTTCGCCATCGGCCGGGGCGACCTCGCGGGAACCCTGCCCCGACAGCGGTGGTCGGGCTTGGGTCGGATCGGGACGCTGCCGACGTTTCCCGTTCTCTCCCTCCGCGGAGAGCGGCTCCTGTACGGCGAGGTCACCTACGCGGTGCCACTGTACTCGGCCGGCTCGCTCGGCGCGCTGGAGGCGTTTCTTCGGGGGAGCGCCGGAACCGCATGGGGCGAAGCGGAGAGCTTTCGCCTGGAAGAGAACGCGACCCTGGGGCTCCGAGCCCGCGCTTGGGGAGTGGGGCTCGAAGTGGGCGTCGCGAGCGGATTTGGTGGAGATAGCGGCGAGTCGGACGTCCAGGTTTACCTGGATTTACGGCTCGACCGTCCGATCGGGGGAGGTGGTCCGCGGCTGTTTTGACTTCGTCCGATGGGCCGCCTAGCTTGCCACGATGCGGATTCAATCCACGAGCGCCCCGGACCGGTGATGGACGTCCTGTGCGTCCTTCCTGCCCGTCTCGCCAGCCGCCGTATCGCCCGAAAGCCCCTTCAGTTCATTGCCGGAAAACCCCTCGTCGAGTGGGCCTGGCGTGCGGCGCTCCGGGTAGCGGAATTCGACCGTGTGGTCGTCGCGACGGACTCGGACGAGATCGCGTCCCGCGTCTCGGCGTTCGGCGGAGAGGCGGTCCTGACCGACGCGACGCACGTGTCGGGGACGGATCGCGTGTGCGAGGCCGCTCGCTCGCTCGGAGTCGGCGAGACCGACATCGTGGTCAACTTCCAGGCGGACGAGCCGTTCGTGGATGCCGCGACGGTCGGACGTGCGGTGGCGGTCTTGCGGACCGGCACTGGCGACGTCGTGACCCTCGCCGCACCCATCGGCAGCGTGGACGAATGGCGTTCCGACGGCGTCGTGAAGGTGGTGGTCGGTCAAGACGGACGGGCGCTTTACTTCAGCCGAGCAGCGATACCGCATTCCCGCGGCGGACCACCGCCGTTCGAGTCGGAGGAGCCACTCTTCCTGCGACACATCGGCATCTACGCGTATCGGATGGAGACGCTGAACATGTGGGCAGCGATGCCCGAGTCGAGTCTGGAGCGAATCGAACGACTGGAGCAACTTCGTGCGCTCGAGGCGGGGATCACGATCCAGGTGGAAGTCGGGCCACCGACGCAGCCCGGTGTGGACGTCCCAGAGGATCTGGAGCGCGCGGCGCAGTACCTCGAGGGTGGTGTATCCACGATTACGGTAGAGTGAACCTCCGGGAGGGCGATCTACATGTCTGAGAGCAAGACGTCGCCTACGAAGTACATCTTCATCACGGGCGGAGTGGTTTCCTCGCTCGGGAAGGGCATCACGGCCGCCTCCATAGGGAGGTTGCTGAAAGAGCGTGGATTACGTGTAACGATCCAGAAGTTCGACCCGTACATCAACGTCGATCCGGGAACGATGTCGCCCTTCCAACACGGGGAAGTGTACGTGACCGACGATGGCGCCGAGACCGATTTGGACCTCGGGCACTACGAGCGCTTCATTGACGAATCGCTCTCCCAGGCGAACAACGTCACGACCGGTCGCGTCTACCAGGACATCATCACCAAGGAACGGCGGGGGGACTTTCTCGGCGCGACCGTTCAGGTCATCCCGCATGTCACCGATGAGATCAAGACGGCGGTGAGACGGCTGTCCCCGAATCAAGATGTGGTGATCACCGAGATCGGGGGTACGGTGGGTGACATCGAGTCCCAACCGTTTCTGGAGGCGATTCGTCAGTTCCGACAGGATGTGGGGAAAGAGAACAGTCTGTTCATTCACCTCACACTCGTCCCGTACATCGCCGCCTCGGGCGAGCTGAAGACCAAGCCGACCCAGCACTCCGTGCGGGAGTTGCTGGGGATCGGGATTCAGCCGGACATCCTCGTCTGTCGCGCGGAGTCACCCCTGGAAGACGACATCAAGAAGAAGATCGCTCGCTTCTGCAACGTCGACTTCAACAACGTGATTGAATCGCGTGATGTGGAGACCATCTACGAGCTGCCGCTACGGTACCGCGACCAGCGTGTGGATGATCGGGTGTGCGAGCAACTCCGCCTGGATACGCCGATCCCCGACCTGTCCGCGTGGGAGACGATGGTCGAGCGCATCAAGCACCCGGGGAGTGGACGCGTTCGGATTTGCGTCGTCGGCAAGTACACCGATCTGGTGGACTCCTACAAGTCGATCGCCGAAGCTCTGGTCCATGGTGGCATCAACAGCGATGTGGGCGTCGACGTGGAATGGTGGTCGTCCGAGAAGGTGGAGGAGCAGGGCGCGGACTTCGTGGACCGCTTCGACGCGGTCCTCGTGCCCGGTGGCTTCGGGGTCCGCGGGATCCGGGGCATGCTGGACACGGTCCGGCACATACGGGAGAATGGCATCCCGTACCTCGGAATCTGCCTCGGGCTGCAGTGCGCGATCATCGAGTTCGCCCGCAACGTGTGTGGACTCCGAACCTCGCACTCCTTCGAGTTCGACAAGGAAACGAGCGACCCAGTGATCTCGCTCCTGGACTCGCAGCGAAGGGTGACGGACATGGGTGGCACGATGCGTCTCGGGGCGTATCCCTGCCGCCTCGAGGCGGGAACTCTGGCTCATGAAGTGTATGGAACCGACGAGGTGTCGGAGCGGCACCGGCACCGCTACGAAGTGAATCCCGAGTACCTGGAAGTCCTGAACACCGGCGGGATGCGCTTCAGCGGCCTTTCTCCCGACGGTCAACTCGTGGAGATCATCGAGCTCCCCGATCACCCGTTCTTCCTGGCCACGCAATTCCACCCCGAGCTAAAGTCACGCCCGACGCGGCCCCACCCGTTATTCGCCGCATTCGTCGCCGCCGCGGTGCGCCGGCGAACGGGCCGATGCAACGGGAAGGCTCAGGGGTCGGGGTCCGAGGAGACGCGACCGGAGAACGAGCGCGTCTCGATCGGCTGAGGGGAGCCGAGGACCCCCTCAGCGCGGTGCTGACCCATGTCTGATTCTACGGCGTCTCCGTTCCGGCCGACGGCCGGACTGTTTCTCATCGCGGGTCCGTGCGTGCTGGAATCGGAGGATCTCAATCTCCGGATCGCGGGTCATCTCGCCGAGGTTTCCGGACGGCATGGAATCCCGGTCATCTTCAAGGCGTCGTTCGACAAGGCCAACCGTACGAGCCGAAGCTCTCACCGTGGTCCCGGGCTGGAGTTGGGCCTCGATCTCCTCGCCGGTGTGCGAGCGGAAACAGGCCTCCCGATTCTGACGGACGTGCACTTGCCCGCTCAGGTGCCAGTCGCATCTCAAGTAGTGGACGTTCTCCAGGTCCCGGCGTTTCTCTCGCGTCAAACCGACCTCCTCGAGGCCGCAGGGGCGAGTGGCCTACCGGTGAACATCAAGAAGGGGCAATGGATGGCGCCCGAGCAGATCGCAAACGCCGTAGAGAAAGTGCGTTCCGCAGGTGCGGCTGATGTCGCCGTCACCGAGCGAGGATCGGCGTTCGGCTACGGCCGGTGGATCGTTGACATGCGAAGCTTCGAGGTCATGCGAGGGGCGGCCTCGTGCCCGACCATCTTCGACGGGACGCACTCGGTGCAGCTACCGGGCGGGGCCGGGACGGCGAGTGGTGGCGAGCCCCAGTTCATCGAACCCCTGTGCCAGGCGGCCGTGGCGGCCGGTGCGGATGGGTTGTTTCTGGAGGTGCACCCGGAGCCCGAGACGGCCTCCTCCGATCCGGCCAGCATGCTGCCGCTCGACCGGCTGGAACCGCTCGTGGAGCGGCTCCAGCGACTTCGCCTCGCGTTGCACCGCGACTCGCCCTCGGTTGTCTCCTGACCCGATGGAGATCCCCTCTGATGTAGCGCGAGCGATCCGGTTGGTCGTGCTCGACGTGGATGGCGTGCTCACGGACGGCGGGATCTATGTCGGTAGAGGAGAGGACCGGGTAGCGGGCGAGCTCCGACGGTTTCACGCTCTGGACGGGGTCGGAATCCGTATGCTCGCCGAGGCGGGTCTGACGGTGGCCATCGTCTCGGGCAGGCGCTCGGACGCCGTGGCGCTGCGCGCGACCGAGCTGGGCATCACCGAGGTTCACCAGGGACTACCGTTCGGAAAGATCGCGGCCGTAGAGGGTATCCTGTCGCGGAATGACTATTCGTGGTCCGCCGTGGCGCACGTTGGAGATGACCTGGCGGACCTCGCGCTCATGGAGCGAGTCGGGCTCCCCGTAGCGGTTTCCAACGCGGTGCCCGAGGTAAAGGCGAAGGCCGCCTGGTGCGGAGCCGTGAAGGGTGGGAGCGGAGCCGTGCGCGAGTTCGCGGAGACACTGCTCCGTGCGCGCGGGGAGTGGGCGGATCTTGTGGAGGCATATGTCGAGCGGAGTCGTGGAGCGACAGCGCGAGGCTGAGGCCCGGCACGACGCCGAGCTCCTGGCGCTCGCGCGGCATGTGGTGCGAGTCGAGGCCGAAGGCGTGGCCTCGCTGGCCGAGCGGCTGGACGGGCAATTCCTGGAGGCCGTGGGGCTGATCCTCGGGGCCACGGGACGCGTCGTGGTGACGGGTGTGGGCAAGTCAGGTCTCGTGGCCCGCAAGATCGCCTCGACACTCGCCTCGACCGGAACTCCGGCGCTCTTTCTGCACCCCGTGGAGGGTGCACACGGAGACGTCGGGGTTCTGCTACGCGGCGATGTCTTGATCATCGTTTCCCGGAGCGGGACCTCTAGCGAGCTAATCGCGCTACTCCCATCGGTGCGACGACTCGAGATTCCCATCGTGGCTCTCACCGGCGTCCCGGACTCACCCCTCGCACGCGCCGCGATGTCGGTTCTCGACGTCGGCGTGTCGGAAGAGGCGTGCCCCCACGATCTGACGCCCACGTCGAGCAGCACGGCGGCGCTCGTCATGGGTGATGCCGTCGCGATGGTCCTCCTGCACCGCCGGGGGTTCGAGGCCGAAGACTTCGCTCGGCTGCACCCGGCCGGTGCCCTCGCGCGTCGGCTGCTCTGGCGCGTGGAGGACGTGATGTCGTCGGGCGAAGAGGTCCCGGTAATCGGTCCCGAGGCCTCACTCTCCGAGGCGATGCACGGGATCGCGCACCGTCGCGGAACCGTGCCCGTCGTGAACGCCGATGGGATCGTGGTCGGTGTCATGACCGCGGGGGATCTGACTCGGTTCGCGGAGGAGCACCCCGACTTCCTGACCCGACCCGTGTCGGAGGCGATGAATCCGGACCCCAAGGTGGTGGCGCAAACGGCGCTGGCCTTGGAGGCGCTGGGTCGGATGGAGGAACATGGCGTGATGGCGATGCCGGTCGTGGACGGAACGCGCCGGCTCATTGGCATCGTGCACCTCCACGACGTGCTGCGCGCGGGCGTGCGGTGAGTATCCCCGGGCTCGTCACGGTCGCGCCTCGAGGATGGGTCGGCGCCGGACTGCTGCTCGGTGTGCTTGCGGGGGCGACCGCGTGCTCTCCCGACGAAGCGCCGCCGACGGCAGGGCCCGAAGTCCTGCGCGAGGGCGTCGACATGGTGATCATCGAGATGGATCACTACCTGACCCGTCTCGGTGTTCGACGCGCCCGCCTGCTCGCGGACACGGCCGAGTACGTGAGCGAGAACGAGATTCATCTCCACCCGGTCGAGCTCATCTTCTTCGACGATGATGGCCGCGAAGTCTCCGTGCTAACCGCGGACTTCGGCATCTTCGACGAGGTGTCCGAGGACATGGAGGCGACGGGCAACGTCGTGGTCTTGGATCGGCGGGATGACCGCAAGCTCGACACCGACCAGATCCGCTACACCAAGGAGGAGGATCGCCTATATGGCGACAGCCCCTTCGTGATGGAGAGCAACTCGGGCCGCACGGTCACGGAGGGGAATTCGTTCGAGGCGGATCCCGGCCTGGATAACGTTGTCATCGAAGGTCCGCGTGGGAGCTCGGAGCCCCGTATCGATACGCTCACGGCGGAGCCCCTCGATTCGGGTGGCGTGGCGACGCCGGATTCGGCGGCCGCGGAGGCTCTGGACTCTCTCGCAGTACCAGATTCTACCGCCATCGATTCGACTGCCGTCGCTCGGGACACGGCGGCGCGAGACACGACATCCCGCGACACGACGGCGATCGTGCCGGACTCCACGGCGCGAGACACGACGGTTCGCGACTCGACGCCCTCGGCGAGACGCCGGGAGCGCACGGGTCCGGAGTCGGGCTGACGCGATGCCGGCTTCGGGCTCCGTGTGGCAGGGGCTTGCCTCACTCGCCGCGGGTAGTTGTGGCTGGATCGCGCTCTCGGCTTTCATCGTGCCTGCGACGCTCGCCGCGCAGGGTGTGCAACGAGGCAACTGCACGCTCATCTGGGAGCCCACCACCGCCGACACCCGCAGCGTGAGCATCCGGGAGGGGCAGGATGCGTACGTGACGCACGTGAGCGGCGGAATGCTGTGGACCTGCGGTACGGCCACCATGCTGGCGGACAGCGCGGTCAAATACGACCTGGCCCGGCGGGTGGACCTGGTCGGGAGCGTGCGCTACCGGGACACCATTCGCACTCTGGAATCCGAATTCCTCACCTATTTCGAGCTGGACGATCGTGTCATCGCCACCGACAGCGTCCACCTCACCCGGCTGGGAGATGGCTCGACGCTCACGGGTCCGCGGGTGGAATTCCTGCGGGCCATTACCGGAGTAGATGCAGAGACGATAGCGACCGGGCGCCCCCACATGGTGTTGTACCCCGAGGGAGACGACCCCGGCCCTCCGTTCGATGTAGACGCGGACCGGACGATCTTCGCCGGAGAGGAGGAGGCGCGCGCGTTCGGGGATGTGATCATTATCCGGCCCGACCTCCACGCCGAGGCCGACTCCGCCACCTTCCGTGTCCCCGACGGGACGGGCGTGTTGTATGGAACCCCTTGGGTGGAGGCCGAGGACATCACGTTGCGCGGCGATACGATCAGGACGCACTTCGAGGAGAACGTGCTGCGCGAGGTGGGCGCGATCGGCGAGGCCCACGCGCAGGGCGAGTCGTTCGAGGTCCGCTCGGACCGGATCGACGTCGCCGTGGAGGATGAAGAGGTGGACGCCGTGTGGGCGCACGGTGAGGGCATGGCGGAAGCGATCTCGGGAGACCAGCACCTGTACGGGGACTCGCTGCGCTTCGCGATGTTCAAGGGTCAGCTGGACACGATCAACGCGGTCGGCCGAGCGGCGGCCGTCCAGGGGCAGGGCCCGGCTCGCTTCGATCGCGAGACGGGCGCGGATTCCGGGATCGAATCGGGTGAGGGCCCGCCTGCGGAGCTTGGTGCGCAGCCCGATCCGGTGGTCGAGGATACGGCGGCCGCGCCGGAGCCGGTCGCGGAAGACTCGGTCGGCGTCCCCGATCCGGTGGTCGAGGATACGGCGGCCGCGCCGGAGCCGGTCGCG
>JBDHHV010000055.1:0-20217 GCA_039589195.1 Gemmatimonadota bacterium
CTCCAGAGCGCGTTCAGCTCCTCGACGGTCTTCCCCTGCTGCTCCACCCATGTGAAGTACTTCAGGTTGTGGAGCGCCTTCCGGTCGGTGTGGCGTAGCTCGCGCAGGTGGTCCGTGTTAGCGCCCAGGAGAAAGCGCTCGAAGTCCACGTCGGCGTCGCGAGAGGTATAAGGCCCGCGGGCCTCCGTGAGCTCGTCCAGACGTGTACGGTACAGGTCCACCGAGTCGGTGAAGGATGTGAACAGGACATCGTGCTCGTCGAGCTCGAAATAGCGGGCCGTCTTGATGGCTGCCAGCAAGTTGCAGATGCTCGAGATGCCGAGCAGCGGAAGCCGGTGGACGTCTTGTTCATCCACCCCTCGCTCGATGAGCGTCCGCTGTCCCTCGGGCTCGTTGAACAGCCGCAGGAGGCGCATGGTGGCCTCGTCATCGATGGCGGTCACGAGGTCGGTATTGCGCACGTTGTGGATCCATGGGATGTGCTTGTCGCCGATGCCCTCGATGCGGTGCTCGCCAAAGCCGCCCGACAGAAGGGTGGGGCACTGGAGGGCTTCCGCGGCCGTTATCCGGCACCCGGGCCGGTTCCGCCTCAGATAGTCGCCCGCCGCCAACGTGCCCGCGGACCCCGTGGCTCCGACCCAGGCGGCACAGCGGTCGGTCGGCCCCGCGATGTGCTCGAAGACCGATTCGACGGCTGGACCGGTCACGCCGTAGTGCCACAGATAGTTCCCGAACTCGTCGAACTGGTTGAAGATGACCGCCTCGGGCCGCGTTCGGCGGATCTCCCAGCAAACGTCGAAGATCTCCTTCACGTTGCTCTCACCACCCGGTGTGGCGATGACTTCGGCCCCGATCTCGCCCAGCCAGCGAAACCGCTCACGGCTCATCTCCTCGGGTAGGATCGCAAGCGCCTGACACCCCAGCAGCGCGCTGTCGAACGCGCCCCCGCGGCAGTAATTGCCGGTGGAGGGCCACACCGCGCGGTGCAGCGAGGGGTCGAAAGCGCCCGTGACGAGCCGTGGCACGAGGCACCCGAACGCGGCCCCCACCTTGTGCGAGCCAGTGGGGAAGTGGGCTCCTATCAGGCCTACGATGCGGGCCGGCACACCGGTCAGGGCGGCAGGCACCTCGAACGCGTTCACCTCTCCGAATCCGCCTGCGTCCGGCTCGTTGTGCCACGTGATCCGAAACAGGTTGAGAGGGTCGACCGCCTGCATGTCCACCTCCGCGAGCGCGTCCGTGAACGCGGGCTCGAGCGTCCCCGGGTCGCGCATCTGCGCAAGCGTGGGGATCAGAATCCCGCGTTCCCGGCAACGGTCCACCGCGCGCCGGCGGACCTCTTCATCGATGATGTTCGTCAGGCGCTCGCTCATCGTGTGCCCCCCTCGAGGCCGAGAAAACTCGTTCCCCACCCCAGCGATTCAAACCGGTGCCACAGCTCCGGCGCCACCTCGCGTGCCCGGGCAGCCAGTCGCACCGGGTCGAGCGTCGTGTGCCCGAAGTCCTCCAGAAGCACCCGCCCGCGCGCCACGGTGTGCCGGACCGGCGCCTCGCTCGCGCCATACCCGAGGTGTCCGAACACGTTCTCGGTCGAGATCGAGGTCGGGGGCGCGGAATCGACGACGATCACGTCGGCCGGAGCGTCCACCGCCAGCTCGCCGAGGAGCGGCTCGGGAAAGAACCGACGCGCCACTCGCACGTTGTTGGTCAGCAGATCGGGGAGGAGGTCGAACCCGGACGAAGGATCCCGTCGCGCCCCCCGGTGCGTGAGAAAGGCAAAGCGGAGCGCTCGCAGGACGGCCGAGGACATGCCGTCGGTGCCCAGCCCGACCAGACACCCGAATCCGGCCGCCTCGGACACATCCAGTCGGCCCACGCCGTTGTTCGCGTTGGATTCGGGGTTGTGGATCAGGGCCGAGCCCGCCGCGGCGGCCGCCTGGTAGTCCTCGTCCCGGAGGTGGATCGCGTGCGCCAGCAGAGCGTTCTCGTCGAGCAGCCCGAAGCGCTCGAGCCGCTGGACCGGTCCGGCGCCGAAGGCCTCGATCGACGCTTTGACATCGATCGGGTCCTCCGCCACGTGGATGTGGCACCCAGCCCCCGCCGGTCGTCGCTCCGCGACCGCGGCGAGAGTCTCGTCGCGAACGGTGAAGCTGGCGTGGACCCCAAACACCCCCCGGATGCGGGGGTCGCCGTCGCGCGCCGCCAGGAACCGGAGGTTCTCTTCGATCCCGGCTGTCGCCCCTTCGGGGCCGTTGCGGTCGGTCACCTCGTAACACAGGGCGGCCGAGATTCCCGCTTCCCCGACCGCTTCGGCGATCGCATCCAGGCTGCCACCGATGCACGAGGGCGAGGCATGATGGTCGAACACGGTCGTGCACCCGTGGCGGACACACTCCGCCACTGATAGCAGAGCCGAAAGACGCACGGTCTCCGGGTCGAGCGCCCGGTCCAGCCTCCACCACAGACGATCGAGCACCTCGCCGAAGTTCTTCATGCTCGCCCCAGGGTCGAGACCACGCGCGAGGGCGGAATAGAAATGGTGGTGCAGGTTCACGAGCCCGGGCAGGATCAATCCGCCGCCCGCGTCCAGGTACCGGGCCGAGGGGAGCCCCGCTCGTACCTCGCTCTCCTCACCCACGGACACGATCCGCTCATCGCGCCAGGCCACCGCACCGTCGGCGATGACGCGCGGTTCGGCCCAGCCGGTGATGACCACCCCGTTCCCGAGCACCGTCTCGTTCATGGCGGCCTCTTAGCCCGCGACTCTTGTTTGACGACGAACACGCTGACCGAAGCCTGCGCTCCCGAAGCTCTCGCTACCGTCGACCCGGCGACGGTAGACGCGCTCGCCGCGGAGGAACGTGGCTCGAACACGTCCCGTGAGCCGGTATCCGTCGAGAGGCGTGTATCGATTCAGGTTGTGCAACTCGTCCGAGCGAACGGTCCACGTCTCGCTCTCGTCCACCGCCACCAGATCGGCATCGAACCCCGCCGCGACCCTTCCTTTTCGCCGCTCGACCCCGAAGAACCGGGCCGGCGCGGAAGCGGTGATCTCCGTGAGCCTCTCGAGCGTGATCCTTCCGCGCCGCGCTCCCTCCGAGAACAGATAGGGGAGGAGAAGCTCTACTCCCGGAACGCCACCGTAGTCGGTCCAGATCGAGCCCGTTTGCTTCTCCTCGGGCCACTGTCCGGCCGCGTGATCGGTGGCCACGAACTCCAGCTCGCCGGATGCGAGTCCGGTCCACAGCCGGTCGCGGTCGGCGGGCGACTTGACGACGGGCGCCGTCTTGAGAAGAGCACCTTGCTCGGCCAGGTCATGGGCCGTGAACTGCAGGAAATGCGGGCACGTCTCGGCCGTCATCGGGAGACCCTCCTCTCGCGCGGCCGTGACCACGTCCAGCGCCCACCCGGTGGCCAGGTGCACGATGTGGACCCTGGCTCCCGTCTCCCTGCACAGGTCTCGCATCGTCTCGACGGCCTTGATCTCCGCCGCGGGCGGGCGCGAAGCCGCATAGGCCAGCGGATCGTCCATATTCTGGGCCTGGAGGTGCCCGGTGAGCGCTTGCACGAGGTCGCGATCCTCCGCGTGCACACCGACCGGGATGCCGAGCCGCCGGGTCTCGGCCAGCACGTCGGCGATCTGACGCCCCGACAGGTCACGGAACGTCTCCATGCCCGACAGCATGTAGACCTTGATGGAGCCGACGCCCTCCTCGACGATCTCTTCGAGGTGGGTCCTCCAGCCGGGATCCTGGAGGGCGTTGTCCGACACGCCGCCCCAGAGCAGGAAGTCGACGTGCGCCTTTGGCGAGATGACCGCCAGCTTCTCTCGCAGGCTCGCGCCCGACGTTACCGGGGGGAGGGATGTGCAGGGCATGTCGACGACACAGGTGACCCCCCCCGCCGCGGCCGCCCGTGTGCCGGTCTCGAAATTCTCCCGGTGCGTGAAGCCCGGGTCGTCGAAGTGAACGTGGCCGTCGATCGCGCCGGGGAGAACGAGCGAGTCCCCGAGATCGACTACTTCCTCATCAGCCTCCGACGGCGCGGACCCGGGTGGCGCAACCTCGGCGATCCGGCCGTCCAGGGCGAGGATTTCGGCGGAGGCCGTCGCGTCACCGCCTGCCGGCAGCCTCAGATTGGTGAATCTTCTCCGCATGGTCTATCTCGACTCGAGTCGGGCGCTGCTAGCAGCCCGCTAGGCATCCGTGTTGACCGGGTTGGCGGCCGATGCTCCGTAGATCGACTCCCACACCGTCTTCATCCGCCACAGGATCGCGGTGTCGGTGGCCCCCATCTCGGCGCGGTCATCGATGGCAGGGCTTCGCGCGCCCAGGATGGCCAGGGGCTCCCACGACAGATCCAGCGTGACGCCGTTGCCGGTCACCGAGGCCTGGTTCGAGCCGGGCTCCACTTCCAGGCGGTACTCGCGACCCAGGACGCGCCCCAGCAGCGCATCCCCGACGCGGCAGAAACCGTCAGCCCGGGATGCGTGGAAGGCCTCGGCCTCGAGGAAGAGTTGCTCCTTGACCCGGAACGGAGCCCCATGCTCCGGGCAGTACACCTCGCAGTTCGAGCACTCGTTGCAGGCGCCCTCCAGCACGGCCAACTGGTGTGAGGTGTGGATTACGAACCCCTGGCCGGGCCCACGCCGCAGCGATCCACCGGCGGCCAGCTCGAGAACCTCGGTCTCCGCTTCGACCGGTCGGGCTTCGTATGCGAAGACCGCGTCGTTCGGGCAGGCCGAGATGCACAGGTCGCAGTTGATGCAGTCGTAAAGCTCGAGCACGCTGTCGATCCGACGCGGAGTCTTGGCGTTCGAGTCGGCACAATACCGCGGGTCATCGGCCAGGGATGGCACGATCTCACGGCCGTTCAGGCGACCCGCGACGCGTGTGGCCTGCAGGACCAGGGAGTCACCCTCGAGCCGAGCCGCAGCCGCCATGTCGCGTAGGGCGCCTGGTAGCTCGTCGGGCGCATCGAGTGCGAGAGCCTTCAATCGGGACCCCTCCTGCTCCCACAAGGCGGCGCCCCCGGGAGTGGTCGCCAATGCCTCCTCCACGGCGGCGGCCCCTTGTCCGTGCGCCGCGAGCACGTACGCCTCGCGGGTCTTGACCCCATGGCGCTCCATCTCGCGCCCGAGGGTCCGCAGGTACCCCGACAACCGCCCGAATCCGCCCTGGCGCAGCAGATCTGTACAGGTGGTGACGGGGACCATCCCGCACGCTACCGTGGCCGCCACGTTCTTCACGTCGATCCCGGCCGAGAAAGAGACCGGAAACTCGAAGCCCAGGTCTTCCCGAAACCGCTGCATGAGGTTCATCGAGATGACGTGAAGTGGGGGGCCCGAGACGTACATGTACTGATCCGGCTGAGTCGCGAAGATCGCGGGGTCGTTCTCGACCACCAGCGTATTGGTGAACTTCGCGCCCACGAGGGAACCGATTCCCTCCGCTGCCGACCCGAGACGCCGAAAGATCTCGAGACCGGTCTCGTACTGGAGGTCGACGTCGAATGCTTCGCGCCGGAGCTCGAGGTGCGCGTACCCGAGTCGATCCACGAGGAGCTCCCGCACCCGTTCGAAGCCCAGCAAGGTCGGGTTCAGCTTGATGATCGTGTGAAGCCCCAGGTCCTCGAGCAGATAGCGGGCGATGGCTTCGATCTCATGGGCCGGACAGCCGTGGAAGGTGGACAACGTGACACAATCGGAGATCGTGTCGGGAAGATCCATATCACGGAATTCCGCGATGTCGCCCGTGAGCTGTTCGCGCAGCGCGCCGAATATCGACCGCGGGTGCTTGAGAGTCTCGATGAAGGCCGTGACCTTCTCGCTGCGAATCCCTTCGAGGTCGTATCCGACGCTGATGTCGAACACCGTGTCGAAGCCGACATCCGTAGGGTAGACGCCGAACCCGCGCGTGGCTTTGAGGATCTCGATCAGATAGGCCGCCTTCGCGTACTCGAGGGTCGATTCCTCGACGCGCAGCTCCTGCGACCACTCGACGTTGTAGCCGATATTGGGGACGTGGATGCAGGGGCGTGGGATATCCAGCCGGTCGTTCACCTGGACCGTCTTGATTTCCACGATGCGACCCCCCGCCAGCCAAGCGAGCGCGATGTTTTGGGCGAGCTGCGTGTGCGGACCCGCTGCCGGCCCCACGGGGGTGGAAGCGCGACGCGAGAAATGGAGGGCCGAGAAGTCCATGTCGCCGTCCGGCACCCACCACTTCCGAACCGGAAGATCGAAGATCGAACCGCTCGTCTCCACTTCGCGCCGCATGCGACGCACCAGATTGGGGAAGGGGATCGGTCCGAGCTCGGCCATCAGGGGGTTCCCCGTCGCGACTTGGGCACCGATGGGGCCGCGGCCGGGCTGTCGCTCATCGGGAGGGTGAACCGCCTCACCCCGTCGTAGGCGTGCAACGCGCCGGCTACGGCGCCGGCGGTCGGGACGAGGCCGATCTCACCGACTCCCTTGGCGCCGTATCCACCCACCTCGTCCGGCACCTCCACCAGGATGACGTCGATCGGCGGTGTGTCTTTCGCCTTCACGATCCCCAGATCCCGCAACAGCAGGGAATCGGGGTGCCCCCCATGGCACGGGAAGTCCTCGCTGAGCGCGTACCCCAAGCCCATGTGAACGGAGCCCTCGATTTGTCCCGCGCACAGGAGCGGGTTGACTGCCCGGCCGACATCGTGCGCGGCGACCACACCCGAGACACGCCCGTCGTCACCGAGGATCACGACCTGGGTGGCATAGCTGAAGGTCATGTGGGTAGTGGGGCTCTCCGTCTCCTCGCCGGGCTTGGTCGTGAAATCGCACACGTACTCGCCGAAGTACTCACGCCCCGCGAGTTGCTCGAGGGGCCGTTCCTCCAGGTCGGCCGCGAGCTTGCGCCCCGCGATCTGTCCGGCGGCGCACAGGAGCGCCGTGGCCCGCGAAGCCGTCGTCATCCCGCACACGACCCGAGGGTCGCTGGCCGTCCGTACGCTCATCACCTCCGGATCGAGCCCCGTTTCCTCGGTCACGACCTGCCGCAGGATCGTGTACAGACCCTGTCCCATCTCGGTATATCCGGTGAGGATGTCGATCGCCCCGCCCTCGCCGACCTGGAGGAGCAGGCGGCCGCTGTCGTCCATCCCGTTGCCGATGCCGGTGTTCTTGATGCCACACGCGATCCCGGCATAGCGTGCCCCCTTGAAGACGTCCCGCACGGCCTCGAGAGTCTCTCGGATGCCGCAGCTCCCAGTCATGCGCTGACCGGTCGCGAAAGGGTCGCCCGCGCCGAGGACGTTCCGCTCGCGGACGTCGTACCCGTCGATCCCGACCGTCTGAGCGATGAGGTCCATCATCCCCTCGATCGCGAACGCCGCCTGGTTGGCGCCGAAGCCGCGCATCGCCCCGCACGGTGGGTTGTTCGTGTAGACCGTCTTCGCCTCGATATCGACGTTCGGGACACGGTACGGCCCGCAAGAGTGTCCGGCCGCACGCTCCAGAACCTTCATCCCGACGGAGGCATAGGCGCCCGTGTCGCCGACGATCCGCGCCCGCACCGCGGTCAGATGCCCGTCGGCGTCGGCACCCACCGTGTAGTGGAGCGTGATCGGGTGCCGCTTGGGATGCATGCGCATGGACTGATCGCGCGTGAGGATGGTGCGTACCGGGAGCCCGCTCACGAACGCGGCCAACGCGGTCTGGGCCTGCACCGAGAGATCCTCCTTGCCCCCGAACGCCCCACCGTTCGTCACGAGCTCGACCTCGATATCGGTCGGTGGAATCCCGAGCACGGATGCGATCTGCGCCTGGTCCTCGTGCACGCCCTGGCCCTGGGAGTAGATCTCGAGACGGACGTCGTTCTCACCCGACACGAGTGGTACGGCGAGACACGCCTCGGGCTCCAGGTAGGCGTGCTCGATCCGCTGTGTGCTGAACTCGTGCTCCAACACATGATCGGACGTGGCCAGGGCCGCTTCGACATTCCCGCGAGAGAAGGCGCAGATGTCGACGAGGTTCCCTGCTTCGTGAACCGCCGGAGACCCCGGTTGCAACGCCGTGACGGGATCCGTGACGGGAGACAGGATCTCGTACTCGACGGCGTCCTCGAGCGCCTCGGCCGCCAGACGGGCACGGTGCTGCGAGTCGGCGAGGACGAGGGCCAACACATCACCCACGTAACGGGTGACCTCGCCAACCGCGACGAACACCGGCCAATCGGGGCGGATCAATCCGACATGTCTCTCGCCTGGCACGTCCTCCGCGGTGATCACCCTTCGCACGCCGGGCATCGAGAGCACGACCGAAGTGTCGAGCCCCAGCACCCGTGCCCTCGGATGCACGCTCAACGCCATGGCCCCGTGCAGCATCCCCTCGACGGTCATGTCGGCGACGTAAGGTTTCTCGCCAAGCGCGTGGTCGTGGGCGCGAAAGCGAGCGGAGGAGCTTCCGACGCCATCCGCATTGGGGGGAGACGTTCGTGTGAGACCGAATTCCTCCCCGAAGAACGAGTCGTGGCGGGGAACCTGGCTGGGTAGATCGTCCCCGTTCCTGAGCATCTCACCTGCGGTGAGGATCGCATCGACGATCCGGTTGTAGCCGGTACAGCGGCACAGGTGACCCGAGAGGGCGCGCTGTACCTCCTCGCGTTCCCCGCCCCCGCCACGTTCGATCAGGGAGCGGGCCCGCACGACGATGCCGGGGGTGCAAAACCCGCACTGGAGGCCGCCCTCGTGCTCGAAGGCCACGGCCAGCGCCCGGCGTTGCACCTCGGGGACTCCTTCCAGCGTAGTGAGCTCTTTGTTCGCGATCGACCCGGGCTTCCGCAGACAAGCGAGGACCGCTCGTCCCTCCACCATGATCGTACAGCAGCCGCAAAACCCCTGTGGGGCGCACCCGTCCTTGACCGAGGTGACGCCGCAGCTCTCCCGAAGCACTTCGAGGAGGTTCATCCCCTCTTCGTAGACGGGTGATACCTCGCTACCGTTGAGCGTGAATGTGACCTGCGGCATCTGCAGCCTCTCACCGGGCGGTGGTCGTGTGACGGAAGCTCACTCCCTCAATTGGCAACCCGCTTTGTCGAAAGGAAAGGGCGAGCGGCGGGGGTCAGGCTCACACCGGCGAGGATGGCTCCAATACCTCGCGCAACTTGGTCACGACCATGTCGATGGCGACGTGGTTCTCGGCCCCGACCGGTACGATGACGTCCGCGTATCGCTTGCTGGGCTCGACGAACTCGAGGTGCATCGGACGTACCGTCGCCGCGTACTGGCGCACCACGGAGTCGAGCGTACGGCCCCTCTCCTCCAGATCCCGTCCCAGTCGACGAATGAACCGGATGTCGGGATCGGCGTCTACGAAGATCTTGATGTCCAGTCGCTTGCGGACCTCAGGGTGCGCGAGCACGAGGATCCCGTCCACGATCACGACGGGTGTGGGGACCGCGGTGCGAGTTTGCCCGGTGCGAGAGTGGGTCGTGAAGTCGTAGATCGGGATCTCGACGGGCTCTCCGCTCCGCAGACGATCCAGGTGTCCGAGGAGCAGCTCGGTCTCGAGCGAATCCGGATGGTCGAAGTTGAGCCGGGCGCGATCCTCGGCGGATAGCTCGCTGTAGTCCCGGTAGTACGCGTCGTGGCGGATCAGTGTGACGGGGTGTGGAGCCAACCCTGCCACGATTCGCTCGACGATGGTGCTCTTGCCCGAGCCGCTACCTCCTGCCACCCCCAAGAAGAGGGGTTGCCCCCTCTCGGGTCCCTCCCGGCTGGATCCGTCTCCGGACATACCTCGCCCTCGCCCCCCTTTGATACGCGTGTTTCAGCAGTTGGGGAAACGTACCGTTGGGGAAACGTACCGTGCGGATCGGACGTAGGCGACGTGCGGGGCCGTGCGGCCGCGTTGGGTCAATGCCCGGCGGCGAGAGCTGCCTTCACACCGGCCCGGCAGAGAGCCAACGCCCGGGTCTCGCCCCACGACGACTCGGCGTGATCGTCGCCCCGCAGAGTGACCCTCGCGCTGTAGCCGGTGCCGACGGCCTCGATGGCCAGGAAACCCACGACTCGGCGGATCTCGCGAAACAGGCCGTCATCCGTCGAGTACGGTGGACACGAGCTGTCCACGTCCGCTCCGAGGTTGCGAACCTTGGTGTGAACGAGGCGGTCCAACTCGGGTCCGGCAGGGAGGGTGTCCGGGTCCAAGTCAGGGTCGAGGGGTGTCTCCTTTCGGCCAGCGTCTCCGGGGCGCTCTGATAGTCCTGCTGTCGTCTCCGTCGTCGCGGTCTCCCGTTGATCGGCCACCTGGCACCTCCATCCGCCCAGAGCGCACCCCTCTCCCCTACGCTCTAGATGCCACGAGTGGCCGAAACCTTACATCTCCCTCAATCCCTCGTACGAATCGAGATGATGCCGATCCATCCATCGCCGCCGTAGCGCGCGCTCGCCTCCCCGGAGTCGAGGATCTCGAGCCGCTTGACTTCATCGGTGTACAGGTCGCGAATCGCCGAGATCGAATCCGGTACGCGACGTTCGTCCACATACACCTGGACGCCGCGGAACTGCCCTCCGACGACGCTGGTCGAACTCCGGTCGGTAAACATGATCACTTCGCCGCCCCCGGAGAGCCGCTCGAAGCGCAGCCGGTTGTGCTGCCGGAGCATGTCGTACAGAGGCATGGCCGGAAGAGCGGCGAGATCCTCTTCGGTGATCAGCGTTGCCGAGAACGCCCGGCTCGCTCTCCCCTCGACCACGATCTCCTCCGACTCCTCCTCGGGAGCGTCCTCGCTGAGCGACACCATCAGGTCGTACTGTCCGACCGCGTCGTTCATCACGAGGATGGCCGAGGGCCCTCGACGATTGGCGAACGCCGCCCGCACGGTCACCTCGGTCTCCCGCGGCAGGCCGCACAATGTGAAGCCCCCATCGATACCCACCTGGGTGAGCGTGCGCTCGCGCTCGCCCTCACGCACCCAGCTGGCCGTAACCTCGGCGCCGGGCAGAACCATCCCGGACTCCGAATCCTGGACGAAGCCGACGAGCACCGCTCCTGCAGGGTCCTCCTCGGGGCACAACTCGGCGAGCTCCTGCGCGTGGAGGCTCTGCGTGGTCAGAGGGGCTCCGACCAGAATGGCCGGGATCCAAAAGAAGGCGTGACGAGTAACCGCATACCGCATCGTTACCCTCTCCGGCTTGGGTTCGTGACGTGCGGCTTTAATGCCAGAGTGTATAGGTACGAGATACCCCGCCAGATGCAACAGGGGGACGCGTGGGACCGCCTTGGAGGGCGCCTAGGGTGGCTCGTGGGACCCCTCGCCCTGCGGCCACCGCGGCGCCTGCTGACGCCAAGGAAGCAGAATGCGGGCGACCCGCTCGAAGAACAGGTAGTCCCACGCCCAGTTCAGCAGGACAGCCAGTCGGTTGCGGAACCCGATCAGATAGGCGATGTGCACCACCAGCCACAGCACCCATGCCGTGTAGCCCGTGAAGCTCCGGCCGCGCAGCGTGGCAACGGCCGAATTACGGCCGATCACCGCCATGACCCCCTTGTCCCGATACACGAACGGCTTCGGCTGCGCCCCGGAGAGATCTCGACGGATGTTCGCGGCCGCGCGCTCTCCTCCCTGCATGGCGACCTGTGCGAGCATCGGGAGTGCCTCTCCACCCTCGGGGACGAACTCGGCGATATCGCCCACCGCGTACACGTCGGCGTGACCCACGACCTGGAGCGTCGGTCGCACCCTTACCCGCCCGTTCATCGTCAACGGGAGCCCCCAACCAGCGGCGTCCGGGCTCCCGCGAACCCCCGCAGTCCATGCGACAGTCTCGGTCCGGAGCTCCGTTCCGTCTCCGAGCCGGACCCGTTGATCGGTCACCTCCGAAACGAGCGCCCCGAGCCGGACATCGACTCCCATCCGTTCCAGGCGCCGGAGCGCGTACCGGCCGAGTCGTTCGGGCATGCCTTCAAGCAGTCGGTCGCGCGCCTCGACCAGAACGATCGATACCTGTGTCTCGATCTCGGGGTAGTCGCGCGCGAGCGGACCGGCCACCAACTCGGCCAGCGCCCCGGCGAACTCGACGCCCGTGGGTCCGCCTCCCACGATCACGAATCGGAGTGCGCCCTTCCTGGATCCTCCGTCCGGCTGGTGCATGGCGGCTTCGAATCGAGCAAGGATGTGGCTGCGAAGGGCGACGCCGTCCTCGAGCGTCTTGAGAGGGAAGGCGTGCTCCGCCACCCCCGCGACCCCGAAGTCGTGGGGCACACTGCCGGTCGCGATCACCAGGTAGTCATAGCCGTGGACACCACGGCTGGTGCGCACGACCTTGTTTTGCAGGTCGACGCTCTTCGCCTCGGCCATGAGAAAGTGGAGGTTATCCTGTCGGCGCACGATCGTGCGGACCGGCCGCGCGATGGCGAAGGGTTCCAGCTCCGCGGCACCTACCTGGTACAGGAGAGGGAGGAACGTGTGGTAGTTGTTGCGGTCGAGCAGGGTCACGCTGAAAGAAGCGCCCTCGAGCGCTCGAGCGGCCCACAACCCGCCGAAGCCCGCTCCGAGGATGAGAACCTTCTGAGTGTGCTCGCCCACCTCACCCCTCCGCGCGTTGGTTCGCGGCTTGTGCCCTCATCCCGGGGTCGCCTTCCACGAGACTGGCCCGCCGGGGCCACTTCACCGGTCCATACGGGGGGACACCGAGCGGTGTTGCGCAAGCTCGCCGTGAAGATTCCGGAGTTCGCCTGCGGGCTCGCCGTAACTCTGGCGCTAGGCGGGTGTGCCGGTCGGGCGGAGGTTCCTGCGGTGGTGGACGCCGGTTGGCGCGAGACGGGGATCGCGTCCTGGTACGGCGAGCCGTTCCATGGGAGACGAACCGCGTCGGGTGAGGTCTATGATATGGAGTTGATGACCGCCGCTCACCGCACGCTGGCGCTCGGCACGGTCGTTCGGGTCGAGAACCGCGACAACGGACGCACGGTGGAGGTGCGAATCAACGACCGCGGGCCATTCGTCCATGGCCGCATCATCGATCTCTCCCGCGCCGCCGCCCGCCGGCTCGACATGCTCGGTCCCGGTACGGCTCGCGTGCGGGTGACGGTGGTTCAGGCCGTGGAGAACCCGGGACTGCCGATGTGGGAGTGTATCGAGCTTCAGGTAGGCGCCTTTCATGATCCGGAGCTCGCGGCGGCGCTCCGGTGGCGCGTGCTCGAAGCCGGCTATAACGCCCGTTCCGAGGTGGGCCCGGACGGCCTGATGCGCGTGATCGCCGGCCCGTTCGACGGCGGTGCCGACGCTGAAGCCGCCAACCGGCTGTTCGACGGGTTCTACCGTCGATGTGACCCAATGGGGTGACCGCTCGTGAAGGAAAGGAGGGTGTGGCTGGTACGCGGGGTCCGGGCCGTCGTCGAGAATCCCGGCAGGGTCGTCGACGAGGCTCCTGGCACGTCGCTGCAGATGTCGAGCCGGTCGCGCATGGACGGAACCCACGGACTGGTGCGGGGCTTTTACAGAGTAACCGCGGTCACTCAGAGGTTCCATTCGGACGTTCTATAAGGGGTCGGTCGTAGCGGTCGAAAGTGAGCGTCGGTAGGTTCACGCTCGCCCCACGGTCCTTACGAGAACCCGGCCGCAACCGTCCTGTGAGCCTCGGTTCGTTTCCGGGGCGATGACGCGGAATACCCGTACAGATGGTATCGGTTTGGAGGCTGTATGAGTCGAGGACGAACGCTACTCCTGGCCACGCTGGCGGCGTTGGCGGTTCTGGCCGGACCAGCCGTGGAAGCGGCTAGCGCCCAGGCAGGCCGCTACTTCGGCCGTAACAAGGTCCAGTATCGAGACTTCGACTTCCAGCTGATCAAGACCGAGCATTTCGATGTCTACTACTACGAGGCCGAGGCCGAGGCCGCTCAGATGGCGGCGCGGATGGCGGAGCGGTGGTACGCGCGGCTGTCGCGCATGCTGAACCATGAGTTCCGCTCTCGTCAGCCCCTGATCCTGTATGCCGATCATTCCGATTTCGAGCAGACGAACGCGACGCCGGGCCAGATCGACGAGTCGACGGGGGGGTTCACCGAGATCCTGAAGCGCCGTGTGGTCCTGCCCCTCGCGGGCTCGCTCGCCGAGACCGATCACGTGTTGGGCCACGAGCTCGTACACGCGTTCCAGTTCGACATGACCGGACAGGGACCGGGCGCCGTCGGCCTCGACATACCCGGCGCGATTCGCCTACCCCTGTGGTTTATCGAGGGGATGGCCGAGTACCTGTCGATCGGTCCGATCGACCCCTTCACCACGATGTGGATGCGAGACGCGATCGGGATCGGCGAGTTCCCGACGATCCCGGAGCTCAACAACCCGAAGTACTTCCCGTATCGATACGGGCACGCTATGTGGTCGTACATCGCGGGCAATTACGGTGACGATCGGATCGGGCGCATCCTCATCCTCGCGGGGCGGACCGGAAACGCGATCGGCTCGATCGAGGCCGTGCTGGAGACGCCGATCGGCGAATTGTCCGATCGGTGGCGGAACGATCTGGAGACCTACTTCGCCTCGATCCGCGAAGAGACCCACGACGCGGCAGAGTTCGGGCGTCGGTTGGTGTTCGAGGAGCAATCCGACGGGCGGCTCAACCTGGGTCCATCGATCAGCCCTAACGGCAAGGACCTGGTCTTCATCTCCGAACGCGACTTGTTCTCGATCGAGATGTTCCTCGCAGATGCGGAGACGGGCGCGATCACCCGCAAGGTCACCAGGACATCCGTGGACCCGCACTTCGAGAGCTTGCAGTGGATCAACTCGGCCGGAGCATGGCACCCGGACGGACGCCAGTTCCTGTTCTCGGCCGTCAGCAAGGGACGGCCCGTCGTCAGCGTGATGGAGGTCAGCACGGGTCGCGAAGTTCGCGAAGTGGAGCTGGATGAGCTCGGCGAGATCTTCACTCCCACGTGGGGGCCCGATGGACAGCGCGTGGCCTTCTCGGCGATGACCGGCGGCTTCACCGACCTTTACACACTCGATCTGGAGACGGAGGATCTCACGCGCCTCACGTCGGATCCCTACGCGGATCTGCAGCCCGCGTGGTCGCCGGATGGCCGTCACATCGCGTTCATCACGGATCGCTTCGGGACGGATCTCGAGCTGTTGACCGCGGGGCCATATCAACTGGCGGTATACGACGTGGAGGCGCGCAGGATCGAGCGCCTCCACACCTTCGACGAGGGACGGCACCTCAACCCGCAATGGTCGCCGGATGGGCGGAGTCTGTACTTCGTGTCCGACCATGACGGGATCTCGAACCTCTATCGGTTGGACATGGAGTCGCGGGATGTGTTCGTCATCACCGATCTGTGGACGGGTATCAGCGGTCTGACCGCGTTGAGCCCCGCGATTTCGGTCGCGAGCGAGACCGGAGACGTCGCGTTCAGCGTGAACGAGGGCGGGCCGTTCAGCTTCGAGATCTTCGTGATCGACGACCCCGAGGTGTTGCAGGGCCAACCTGCGCCCGAATTCCTGACCGAGGTGGACCCGGCGGTGATCCCGCCGAGAGAGCGGGTTTCGCTCGAGATCGTCGAGCTGCTGGACAACGCGAGACTCGGCCTGGTGGACCCCCTCACGTTCGAGGATGACGAGTACAGCGCCGCGCTGTCGCTCGACTTCATCGCACAGCCCACGCTGGCATTCGGCGCGAGCGACTTCGGGGTGTTCTTCGCCGGTGGAGCGAGTCTCTTCTGGAGCGATCTGCTCGGGGATCAGAACCTGCAGACGTTGCTCCAAATCAACACCACACGAGGCGATATCATCAAGGGAACGGCCGCTATCGTGGCCTACGAGAACCGAAGGTCGCGGTGGAACTGGGCCATGATCGGCGGGCAGGTTCCCTTCGTCACGAGCTCGTTCCGGTTCGCGGACGTAGAACTCGAAGGGCAGCCCGTTCGGGTGTTCCAGGAGACCCGTTTCTTCGAGATCGACCGCGAGGTCACCGGCCTCATGTCGTATGCCTTCAATCGGGCGAGCCGGATCGAGTTCGGCGGGTCGGCGCGGCAGATCGATTTCGACGCCGAGATCGAGGAGGTAGGGATCAACCTCATCACCGGCGCCATCGTAATCGACGACAAGTTCGACGTTCCGGATTGCGGGCCGGATGACCAGTTCTTCAACAATTGCGCGCCCGCGTCGATCTACATGGGCAGCGTGAGCGCCGCGCTGGTATACGACACCTCGATCTTCGGCGGAACGAGCCCGATCCTGGGGCAACGCTACAGGCTCGAAGTGGAACCGACGTTCGGGACGCTCAACTTCGTCACCCTCCTGGGCGACATCCGGCGCTACTTCCGGGCCGCGCCGTTCACGTTGGCCGGCCGCGTGCTCCACTTCGGCCGCTACGGCGGCGACTCGGACGATCCACGGGTGGGGCGGCTGTTCATCGGACAGCCGTCGCTGGTCCGCGGATACGACGACAACTCGTTCGATGTCTTCGAGTGTCAGACTCCTGGCGCCGGCGTCATCGGCGGCTGCCCGGTGTTCGACCAGCTGCTCGGGAGCCGGGTGGGGGTGGCGAACGTGGAGCTTCGACTCCCGCTCCTGGGCGGGATCGGTTTGATCCGCGCCCCCGGCGTGCCGCCGATCGAGATCGCCGGTTTCTTCGATATCGGGAAAGCCTGGACGGCGGTGGAAGGCAACAGGTTCGGCGACCGCGGGTACGTGAAGAGCGCCGGAGCGCTGGCCCGGATCAACCTGTTCGGGTTCGCGATCGCCGAAATCGATTACGTGTTCCCGTTCGATCGGCCCGAGAAGAAGTCTGTCTGGCAGTTCAGCCTGACGCCGGGCTTCTAGTGTACCATCACATAAGTCCTATGGCATTCGCGCGCCGATGCATGCTGCCTGGACGGCGTTGCTCCTCCTCGAAGTAGCGCTGCTACGCCTTCGTCGTCGCGCCTTGCCAGGCAGCCGCCTCAGCACGCTCGGTGCTCACACGACTGAGATGGCACACTAGCGGGTCACCAAAAACTCCGGGGGGCCGCGGCGGCACACGGCGGTACTCTGCGCGACGATCCTGAGCTTTGATTCGGGTGAGGAGAGGGCGGCCTTTTCGGGCCACCCTCTCCGCATCCAGCATCCAGTCTGAATCGGACGCCCTCCCATCTTCGTATGGTTCTCGTAGCGGGACCTTGTGACAAGCGACTGGGGGAGTCAGTGAAACTCATCATCAATTGGCTGATCAACGCCGCCGCGCTCTACGTGGCGGCGCGATTGATTACCGGGGTGGAGGTCGCCGGAACCGAAGCGCTTCTCCTCGCGGCGCTCGTGATCGGGCTCGTGAACGCGATCGTGCGACCCATCCTGAGGTTCATCACGTTCCCGATCACCGTGATCACCCTGGGGCTGTTCTACTTCGTGCTGAACGGGCTCATGCTGTATCTGGCGGCGGCGCTCACGCCCGGCTTCGAGCTCTCGGGCCTGGGTGCGGCGATCCTCGGGGCTCTGGTCATGTCGATCGTGGCGACGTTTCTCCACCTGTTCGTCAAGCCGAAAAGACGTCACTGATCGGTCAAGACCGACGCTGGGCCTTCAGCCAGATCCCACCTCCGAAGGCGAGACCTGGCTCCCCGTCGGCTCGATGCGGATGTCGAGGAGATCGTGCGCCTCACGCAGCGCGCTCTCGACGGCCGGGGCGCTTTCGCCGCGCGCGAAGATGAACCCGAGGTAGCGGTTACCCTCGGGCAGCGGGACCACCTCCTGTCCCGGAAGGAGGCTCATCACTACCTCCTGCACCCCCTCGACCGCCTCCGCATCCTCCACGCCGGACACCACTTCGAGGCGCCCGGACCTCGGGATGGGGATCATCATGACTCCGGAAGGAGGAAGGGGCTCGGCCAGCTCATCGAGCGTCCCGTCCAGTGCGTGCCGGAGCACGAGCTCCTCGAGTGACACTCCCGCGCGGTACCTGAAGATGCGCGAGCAAAGACCTCCTATCGTTCGCGGTGCCAGCTCGATGACCCAGACCCCCTCGTCGTTGACGCGTAGCTCGGCGTGCACCGGTCCTTCGTGCAATCCGATCGCGGCAGCCACGCGGCCGGTCACGCGCTCGATCTCACTCTGCACCGCGGTATCGAGACGCGACGGGGTGACGAACAGGGTCTCCTCGAAGAACGGGCCCACGAGGGGGTCCGGCTTGTCCAGGATCGCCAACGTCCTGAGCTCTCCACGGATCAACAGCCCCTCGAGCGCGACCTCGGAGCCCGGGATGTACGATTCGACGAGCACGAGTGGCGCGTCCCCCCGGTCGCCCCTGGCCGCGCGCATGATCTTCACGACCCGTTGAAATGCCGCCACGAACTCGGACGGACCGTTCGCTCGGATCACACCCCGGCTAGCGGCCAGTGCTACCGGCTTCACCACACACGGATACGGGATCTGACCGGCGACCCGCGACGGACCCGCTCCCTCGGGGAAGGCCTCGTACCAGGGTGCGAGCAGGTCGGTCTTCGAGAGCTTCTCCCGGAATAGATCCTTCCGTCGGCACGCGTGAACGGCCTCCGGGGGGTTGTGCTCGAGGCCGAGCTCCCGCGCGGCGACTGCGGCCAGTTCGACGCCCTCGTCCTCGGCCGCCACCACGGCCGCGAACGGCTCGCGCGCGTGGAGCTCGGTGATCGCTGCGAGGCTGCCGGCCGAATCGGAAAAGTCCAGCGCGAGAGTACCGCCGGGCGCCTCCTCCGCGAGGGTGGCCTCGTGGTCGGAACCGACCGTCACCGCAACGCCGAGACGGCCCGCGGCCTCGAGGAAGTCCGTCGCTTTGTAGCTGGTCGACGCGATGAGGAGCAGGACGCGTCGTGGGTCGGCCATGAGGGTGACCTGCTGGCTCTCGGCGCGCGTCCGGCGCGGGCTCCGCTCCCTACTTCTCGGGGGAGAAGTAGGGGTCCGTGCCCGACGCGTGGTCGGTCACGTCCCGGATCTCGACGATCTCGGGAACGGCCTCCTGCAGGACCTGCTTGATCCCTTGCGTCAGTGTGACCGACGCCATGCCGCACCCCTGACACCCGCCGCTCATACGCAGGTAGACCACGTTGTCGCGGATGTCGACGAGGCTCACGGCTCCACCGTGCATGGCGATACCCGGGTTGATTCGCTGCTCCAGCACCTGCTGCACGCGATCCGCCAGCGGCCCACTCAACGGCTCGGAGCCCAGCGGCTTGACGTTCGGGTTGCCCGCCCCCGTCGAACACCTCATCCTCCGGCTCGTGCTCGGCCGGCTCGATGAGCGCCATCTCGTACTCGGGAGACACAGGGCTGGGGTTTCGCACGCGGACCCGAATCGCCAGGTCCGTCGCCTCGTCCTCCTGGATGAAGCCGCGGATCTGCTCGCGAGCCGCCTCGGTAAACGCGACGGTGTCGCCGCGCCTGTCCACCTCCGTCATGTAGTTGCTCCCGCTGTTTTTCTCATTGATCAGCCAGTGTACCGTCTTTGAGATAGCTAGCTAGTTGCCGAGAATCGCTCTGGCCACGAACATGAGGTTCGCCGGCCGCTCCGCCATACGCCGCATGAAGTACGGATACCATTGGGTACCGTACGGCACGTAAATGCGTACCCCATACCCCTGCTCCACGAGCAGGGCCTGGTAGTCGCGCCGCACGCCGTACAACATCTGAAACTCGAACGCGTCCTTGGAGATCCCTCGCTCATCTACATAACGGCTGGTCGCCTCGATCATCCGATCGTCGTGCGATGCGATCGCGGTGGGCGTGCCACCGTCGAGCAGCCGCCTCATCAGCTGGACGAAGTTCTCATCGATCTCCGACTTCCGCTGGAACGCGACGCCGCCAGGCTCCTGGTACGCCCCTTTGCACAACCGCACGGGCGCGCCGAGCCGGATGAGCTCCTCTACGTCCTCCGCGCTTCGACGAAGGTAGGACTGGATCACCACGCCCACGTTCCGATACTGCGTAAACACGCTCTGGAACACGCGCAGTGTCGCCGCGGTGTGGTTCGAGTCTTCCATGTCGATTCGAACGAAGTTGTCGAGCTCCTCGGCGCGCGCGACGATCCGGCTGACGTTGCGCGTGCACAGGTCCTCGTCGATATCGAGCCCGAGCTGGGTGGGCTTCAGGCTGATCGTGGACTCCGCGTCGTTGGTGGAGATCTCGGCGAGGCTGCCGAGGTACGCTTGCGTCGCACGTTCCGCCTCGTCCGGACTGCGCACGCTCTCTCCGAGGTAGTCGAGTGTTACACGGAAGCCGGCTCCAT
>JBDHHV010000056.1:0-18975 GCA_039589195.1 Gemmatimonadota bacterium
CCGTTCGACGAACAACCATTCGCGCGGGTATCGCGGTCCCGAGAGCTTTCGGCGTGCCCAGGCTGCCAGCTCGGCCTCGATCTCCTCCGGCTCGTACGGCTCGCGCACGACGACGAGGGCGACGACGCGCTCTCCCCATCTCGCGTCCGACACCGCAACCACGCCGGCTGCCCGGACCCGGGGATGAGTGACGAGGACATCCTCGACCTCGGCCGGGTCTACGTTCGAACCGCCGGTGACGATTCGGCTGGTCACGCGGCCGGTAACCCACAGATCACCCTCCTCGTCGAGCCGACCTCGATCGCCGGTTCGAACCCAGCCGTCTCGAACGCCCGTCAGTCCGCCCGCGGCCCCGAGGTAGCCGAGCATGACGGTCGGTCCACCCACACGGAGCTCGCCATCTGTTCCGGTCCGAATCTCTACCCCATCGAGCGGCGCCCCCGCCGTTCCCGGCTTCCGGCGCACGAGATCGGGTGGAGCGGTCGCCACCTGCGAAGCGGCTTCCGTGAGCCCGTACGTGAGGGCCAACGGCCAGCCCCGTTTCAACGCTCGGCCCAGCAGGGGGCGCGGGGTGGCGTCTCCACCCACGAGGACGCACCGGAGTCGGTCGGGAAGCGGCGCGTCCGAGGCCGCTTCGAGCAGAGGGTCGAGCATCGCCGGGACCACCGATACGTGCGTGACCGTCGCCCTACGGAGCAGTTCGAGAAGGTGGTCGGGCTCGAAGCGGCGTGGAGAGAGCACCAGACGCGCGCCAGCCAGGGCGCACCGCAGAATGATCGCCAGTCCGCCTACGTGCGCCAGCCCGAGTGATGCCAGCCACGCGTCGTCCGCGCGAAACGCCAAACGCCGGTTCGCTGCCTCAGCGCTGTGCAATTGGCTCGCGAGGCTCAGGCAAACCACCCGAGGTGCACCGGCGCTCCCCGATGTCCAGAGAAGTGTGTGCGCGTCGTTCGGCGCGCGCAGGGGTTCTGCCGGTGCACTCGGTTGGAACAGCGAGAGCCGCGCTCCGTCGAGAGCCGCAAGCTCGATGTGCCGTTCCGTCCACCCCTCCGCGGGCCGTGCCGAGCCTGGCTCGCCGATCACCGCCGCGGGCCGCAGGCGTGTCAGGAAGTTGGCTCGCTCGGTGGCGTTCCAGCGGGTGTGCCCGGGCGCGAGAATACCGCCGAAGCGCGGCACGCCATGCACGGACGTGATGCCTGCGCGGGTCGGCTCCACCCAGGCCCCGACGATGCTGCCTGGCGCCAACCCGGACTCGATCAGGTGGGTCGCGAGCTCGTCGACCCCGCGGTCGAGCGCTTCGTACGTCCACCCACGCGCACCGTCTTCCAGCGCGATCGCACGGGGCCGACGCCTCGACTGCAGGCGAAGCGGGTCGGCCGGAGCGCGCTCGGTGGGCGGATCCGGCTTCACACCAAGCACCCGACCGCAAACAACAGCCCGTACAGACCCGCTGCCCGGGCCGTCGAGCCCAACGCCGGGTTGAGCGCGCGGGGGTCCTGGAACGTCCACACTTTTCGCAGCGCTCCCAACCCGCTCGAGAGCCCCACCAACGCGAGGAGACACCCGGCCGGCCAGTTGAAAGCCCACACGCCGATCGCGGGAACGAGGGCCCCTGTCACGAACAACAGCGAATACTCCATCTGCGAGCCCCGGCGCCCCAGAACCACGGCCATCGTCCGCTTACCGGCACGCGCGTCCGTCTCCGCATCCCGAAGGTTGTTCACGACGAGGATCGCGGTAGTGAGCGCACCGACACCGGCGCCCGCGAGGAGGGTGCCCGGGGCCCACTCGTGGGCCTGTACGTAGTATGTCCCGCCGACGGCCAGCAGCCCGAAGAAGAGAAACACGAACACATCACCGAGTCCGTGGTAGCCAAACGGCCATGGCCCGCCCGTATACGCGACTCCAGCCGCGATCGAGAGCAGCCCGATCGCCAGGATGGGCCACCCACCCACGTACACGAGATAGAGGCCGAGGAGTGCAGCGAGTCCGAAAGTCAGGATCGCGCCCAGACGCATACGACCCGGCGTGATCCATCCCGTTTGAGTCGCTCGGGGCATGCCGAGACGGTCGGGCGTGTCCGCGCCCCGCATGTAGTCGGAATAGTCGTTGGCGAAATTGGTGCCGATCTGGATCAGCACGGCGCACGCCAGCGCGCAGGCGACCGGGAGGGCCGCGAACCGGGCATCAGTCCAGGCCAGCCCGGCTCCGATCAAGACGGGGCCGACGGCCGCCGGCAGTGTCTTCGGTCGTGCGGCCGTAGTCCAGGCACGCACGGTGTTCGGGGTACAGGCTGAGTCGCTCGCGCCCGCCGAGTCGGTCAGGGACGCCATGGATACTTGCGGAAATCCGGCTGTCGCTTCTCCAGGAACGCGTTGCGACCTTCCTGCCCTTCTTCAGTCATGTAGAACAGAAGAGTCGCGTTACCCGCCAGCTCCTGCAGACCCGCCTGTCCGTCACAGTCGGCGTTGAACGCGGCCTTGAGGCATCGGATCGCGAGGGGGCTCTTCTCGAGGATCTCGCGAGCCCACTCGATCCCCTCTTCCTCGAGCCGCTCCACCGGAACGACTGCGTTCACCAGCCCCATCTGCTCTGCCTGCTGCGCATCATACTGGCGGCACAGGTACCAGATCTCGCGCGCCTTCTTCTGACCCACGCAACGAGCCAGATACGAGGATCCGAAACCTCCGTCGAAGCTCCCGACCTTGGGTCCGGTTTGCCCGAACACAGCGTTGTCGGCGGCGATCGTCAGATCGCAGACAACGTGGAGCACGTGCCCGCCACCGATCGCATACCCGGCGACGAGGGCGATCACGGGCTTTGGCATGGAACGGATCAGCCGCTGGAGCTCGAGCACGTTGAGGCGTGGTACTCCGTCCCGACCCACGTATCCCGCTTCGCCGCGCACCCGCTGGTCTCCACCACTGCAAAACGCCCATTTCCCATCCTTCGACGGGCCGTTGCCGGTGAACAGGACCACGCCGATATGCGCATCATCCCGCGCGTCCGCAAACGCCTCCAGGAGCTCGAACAACGTCTCGGGCCGGAAGGCGTTCCGTACCTCGGGACGATTGAACGCGATCCGCGCGATACCGTCAGCTTTGTGATACGTGATGTCTTCGTACTCCCCGGCTGACTCCCAGGCGACATCGCTCATATGGCTGTTTTCTCCCAGTTGACCAGGCCGTTTGTTTCGCCTACAGGCGACTCTCCAGCGCGCTCCCGACCTCGCGCGCCACGTTGTCTCGGATCTCCCAGTTCCGACGCCGCTCGATCGGAACTTCCACGACACTGGGACCTCCGTTCGCGAACCCATCCTGCACGGCGGCGCGAAGCTCATCGGTAGAGCCGACCCGACGGTGCGGGAGCTCGTACACCTGCGCAACCCTGGCCAGGTCGAGCCCGTGCGGCATCACGATATGCTCCGTGAAGAGAGGATCGTAGTCACGGATCGGAAGCAGGTGGAAGATCCCGCCGCCATCGTTCTGGATGATGACGAAGACGATCGGCGGACGCTCCCGGTGAGCCGCCATCAATCCGTTCTGGTCGTGCAAGAAGGTCAGATCCCCGAGCAGAGCCAGGGTAGGCCCACGACTCACGACGCTGGCTCCCAACGCGCTACTCACATTGCCGTCGATTCCGCTCGCTCCGCGGTGACCGACCATATGTAGCTCGGTCTCGCGTGGGACCGCGAACGCATCCACGTCCCGGATCGGCATGCTGTTGCCCACGAACCACGTGCTCCCGTCTGGAAGAGTCTCCGCGATCGAGGCCGCGGCCGCACCTTCGAAGAGCTCTCCACCGAGAGCGCTCTCGACCACATCCAACGCGAGCCGCTCGGTGTCGCGCCAACGCGTCATCCACTCCGGGTTGGGCGCGGGCTTCACGCGTTCAGCGGCGGCCCGACAGATCGACGCGGCGTCAGCCCGCACGTAATCGTGCGCCCTTGCCAGACAGTCCTTCCACCGACCACCTGCGTCGACGACAACCTGGACGGCATTTTCACACGCGTCGAGGAAGCGCGCGGTCGTCGTTGACGTGGGGGCCGACCCGAACCGTAGCACGAGATCGGGTTTCAGCGCCTCCCACGCCGGGGCGTGGGCCAGGAAGAGATCGTAGGCGCCGATTGCCTGCGCCGTCGCCCCGGGAGCGAAGCGTGCACCCGAAAGCGGGTCGGCCAGCACCGGAGTCCCCGACGCGGCGCCCAGCTGCAGGACAGCCCGGCCCACCTCGGGGCGGTGCGTGGGCCCACACACGATGAGCCCCCTCCTCGCCTCGCTCAGACGATCGGAGACGAGGGCCGCGAGCTCGGCTGGCGCGGACGAGCTGTGGTGCAGCCGTGTGTACGGGGCCCCGTCGTCGCGTCCCCCGACTGCCGTCCCGGCGCTCTCCGGGAGCGAAGCTGGTACATCGCCCTCGATCAGTGTGGGCTCGAGAGGCTTCTCGAACTGCACGTTCAAATGTACGGGGCCTCTCGGGTCGCCCCTCGACGCGGCGACCGCCCGCGCGGCCAGGACGCGCAGGTGCCGCAACGGACCCTCCTCGGCCCGGGGAAGAGGGATATCGCAGAACAGCCGAACGTAGGGGTCGAAGAGCCCGACCTGATCAATCGTCTGGTTGGCATCGAGACCACGCAGGTAGGCCGGTCGATCGGCGGTGACGAGCAGCAAGGGCGATTCGCCGAGACTCGCCTCGATGGTGGCCGGGAGCAGGTTGGCGGCCGCCGTTCCCGACGTGGTGAGAACCGCGGCGGGTTGGCCAGAGGCGCGACCGATCCCGAGCGCGAAGAACCCGGCTGAGCGCTCGTCCAGCAGCGAGTGCACCGTGAAGCGAGGGTCACCGGCGAACGCGACCGCGAGCGGGGCCGACCTGGATCCGGACGCCATACAAACGTGCATGACCCCCTGGCGTCCGAGCTCGTCGACCAGGGCCTGTGCCCAAAGCATGTTGCGGTTCGGGTACGTCACGCGATCCTCCTGGCAGGTCGCTGACGAATTCGAGCGTGCCGCGTCACGAGCGCCGCACGAGTCTCATGGAACCCGGGCGATACCGAGCGCGCGCAGGACGGTCTGAAGCTTCACGCGTGTCTCGTCCCACTCGGCGCCCGCGCGTGACCCGTCCACGATCCCCGCTCCAGCGTACAACCTGAGCAGCGGTCCGCAGGCCACGGCCGAGCGTAGGGCGGGGGCGAACTCCCCTTCCCCACGAACATCGAACCAGCCGACCGGGCCCGCGTACCAACCGCGGCCGACACGTTCCTCCTCGGTCAATATCTCTAGCGCCGTCTCCCGCGGGTACCCGCACACTGCAGCCGTCGGGTGGAGCGCCTCGATCAGGTCAAGGATATGTGTGTCGGCTGGCACTTCTCCTCCGAGGGTGATTCGGAGGTGCTGGATGCTCGAGAGCTTGAGCAATGTCGGCTCCGTCGCGCCATGAGGCTCCGGGATGAACGGCCGAAGCCGCTCCACGATGTCGTCGACCACGATTTGGTGCTCGGCCCGGTTCTTCCGGCTGCTCAATAGCTGTCTGCCCAACCACTCATCCGATTCCGGGTCGGGACCGCGGGGGATCGAGCCGGCTACCGCCATCGTCTGGAACGCCCGGCCGGCGAGCGACCCGAGCACCTCGGGCGCCGCCCCGAACAAGAAGCTGTCGGACTCGAACTGTACCAGAAACGCGTGCGAGAGCGGATTCGCCGCCCTCAGGCGGTGCAGGATCGAGATCGGATCGGGGATCTCGGACAGGCTCACATCGAGGGGTCGGGCCAGGACGACCTTCTGGACTTCACGTCGTTCGATGTCGGCGACGATCCGCTCGATGGCGGAGCGCCACGCCCCGGCATCGATAAGCTCCTCGAGCCCGGTTGCGGATGGGACCACGTTCCCTGCGCCAGAACCGTGCTCGGGGAACGGGTCGGCGAGTCCGAGACGGATCTTCTCGAGTCGATCCTCGAGGTGGACGACGGCCTCCCCATCGGTCGTCGTGGTGGGGAATCGCTCCGTTAGCGTGATGACGGCGCCACCATCGCCCGCTTCGACCTCGACCCGCGGCAATACGAATCGGGCGGCGGGATAAGGCTCCCAGAATCCCGCTTCGTCTCCGCCTTGTGTCCCCGGCGGCGGATGATCGGCCCGGAACGCGAAGCCTCCGTGGAAGCGAGGGCCGGAGCAGGGAGTGTCACCAACACGAATCCAGCGCGACCGCCCGATCGCGGCCGCCTCCTCGCGCACGGCGGCGAACCGGTTGGTGGCGGGGCGCGGAATCCTGCTGTCGATCTCTAGCACCGCCCCGGTGTGCGCGACCCAACGGCCACCGTCCTGCCAGAAACCCCTCCCGACGATCCCGAGCCTCTCCGCCGCGCGGAACAAAGCGTCCGGAGATACGACCCCTGCGGGAGCCGTCAGGCTCGCCAGGAACTCCCGTTCTCCTCTCAACGCGTGGATCCGTGTCCTACCCGATTTGGACCTGAAAACGCAGCAAGCGCCCGGGCTGCGGAAGACCACATTGGTCGAACACGGCCTGGTCGGCGACGTTGTCGAGCGCCACGGTCGTCCGCAGCCTGTGGAGGGGGCCGCCGAGCGTCCATTCGCGCGTGGCGAGGAGATCCAGCCGGGCAGTGGCGTCGAGTGCCAAGTCCGCTCCTGTATCCGGGTCTACGCAGAACTGTCGCCCGACCATATCCAGCTCCAGGCTCGCCGTGAAGCCGGCCGGGAATCGGCCAGTGAGGTCCACGCCACCGGCGATCTCCGGCTGGTATTCAGCCCGCTGCTGTGCGGCTGGGGCCGTCTGATCCGTCAGCGTCACGTTCTGCCAGGTCAGATCGCCACCCAACTCGACATGGGTCCAACGCACGGCGGCCAGCAGCTCCACTCCCGCCGCCCTCACACGGTTTCTGTTCTCGCGCATGAAGCGACCATCTCCGAGGCCCGTTCGAACGATGGCGTCGGAGAAGCGCTGCTGGAAAAAGACGACCTGCCCCTCGAGCGCCCCCGACAACGCACGAGCGTTCCCCGTGATCCCCGCTTCGATGACACGCAACTTCTCGGGCTGGAGATCGGGGTTCGGCACGAACCGGCCGAGCGCGCCGGAGTACAGCTCGCGCAGCGACGGAAACCGGACCCGGCGGCTCACGCCCAGGTGGAGGCGTCCGTCCCAGCTACCGAACTGCACCGACGCGCCCACCCGCGTCCCCCACTCGGTGATCGGGTCGCGTGGCTCGCGGCCTCCGGTCTCGGGCGTGCTCGCTCGGTCAAGCGAGCCGCCCACGGTCAAGCGCACATCGCTGAACAGGTCGTCCGAACCGTGGTTCGATAGCAGCGGCTGCTCGACCTCGAGGCCGAGGCTGTACAACCTCTGTCGAAACCGAGACGTGTCACCCGGGTCGAGACGCTCGTCATGCCGGGTCTCCGCCCACGTGAAGGCCGAGCGGATCGTCCCGCCCCCCAGGGTGTGGTCACCCATCAGACGCGCCGTGAGTGTGCGGTCGTCAGCGAACTCCCGTTCCTCGACGGTTCGGTAGGCCAGCGTCTCGTACTGGTCGATCTGTGTGTCTCCAAAATCCACACCGAGGCTGGCCTCCAGATCGCCCTCTCCCAGCGGGGTCTTTCTCCAGCCCGTCCCGGCCGACAAGGCCGTCACTACTCGCGCGGTCTCGGGGATCCGCCACCGGCGTGGATCACTGATATGTAGCTCTGGAGGCACTCCCTTCTCGGCACGAAACGCAAAGCTGGAGAGCGACACCCAGGCACCTAGAGCAGCGCCGTACCTGGCGGCGAAGAAGCCGCTGACATGATCCAGATCACTGTTCAGGCGACGGCCATCCTCCTGGTCGACCGGTTGCTGTACGCCCGAGGCGAGCGGTACGCCCGATCTGGAGCGGAAGCCGGCACCCGCTTGAAGCCACAGGGTTCGGTCTCCAAGCGCCGACTCCCGACCGAATCGAAGACCGGCGACCGCCGCTCCCGTGTCGTCGATGCCACCGTCGAGCGCGCTGATGGGTGGATCCGGTGAGACGTCTCCCCGAGAGATGTCGACCTCGACCACGCCACCAAGGACGTTGGGTCCGTGCAGCACCGAGGAAAGCCCTCTGTAGAGCTGTACCTGCCGCGCCGCCGCGACCGGGATGACGGATAGATCCGTCCGCGCATCCCAGCCCAGTGTGAGCGGAACACCGTCCACCAGGACCGCGACCTGTCGCGATTCGGTCCCTCGCAACGTGAGCTGCGCCTCACCCCTGGAGTTCTCCCGCACCTGGATGAAGGGCATCGATCGCAGGGCGTCCTCGAGGAGCGGTACCGGCACGAGACTGGGGGCGGAGAGCGATAAGCGCACGGCACTGGCCCCGGTTGCCGTCGCGAGAGCCCTGGTGGTGCGCACCCGAATCGTCTCCAACTCGACGACCGTCGTATCGGTCGCTGCCGGGTCCGCTCGAGTCGAATCGGGGCGAGCCTGGGCGACGACGGGCGGGGGCGACGCGCAAAGGAGGCACACCGCGCCCACGACCGCGTCGACGAGGCCCCACCTGTGCCATCGAGCCCGAATCGGTCTCATCTGAGCTCTCATTCACTCCCGCGGTTGGCCGTGCGCGCTTTCCACATCGACTGAATCAGCCCCATGATCGCCAGCAGAACGGCTCCCCACCCCACGACATCGCCGAAGCGAACATATAGGGTACGGCCATCCGTGGTCATGACTTCTCCGGCGAAGGCTGCGCGCTCGAACAGGGGAGTCTCGTGCGAGACCCGGCCCAGCGGATCGACGATCTCCGAGATCCCCGTGTTCGCGGAGCGTGCGACCCCCGCCCGCGTCTCGATCGCCCGCATCACGAGGTGCGCCGGGTGCTGCCACAAGGCGCTGCTCCGGCTCCACCAGACCTCGCGTCCGAACCACGCGTCGTTGGTGATGTTGACGAAGAAATCGGCGCCCGTCCTGCGGTAATGAAGCGCGAGCGGCGAAAAGATCGACTCGTAGCAGATCATCACCCCGAGCGAGGCGGGCCGCTCTCCACTCGAAGACCGGCCTGGGATCGTGTACGGCTGGCTCCACTTCCCCACCCCGAAGCCGCCGAAATACGTGAGTCCCGAGAACCACCTGGGATTCAGGAACGGGACCCGCTCCACCACCGGTACGAGAAAGCGCTTGTCGTAACGAGCCACCCGCCCCCCCGTTTCGTTTACCAGAACCGCGGAGTTGAAGTACTCCCATTCACCGTCGGGGTAATCGGCTCCCCCGAGCGCCCCGTACAGCACCGGCGCCTCCACCTCGCTCGCCAGGGCCGCGATCCAGGCCTCGAGATCCGGTCGGCCGGGCCAACCTCTGGCAGCGATCGGGTCCACGTAAGCGGGGAAGACGGTTTCGGGGAGGATCAGCAGGTCGAGGTCCCCGGCGCCTCCACGCCACGGCTGCACGAGGGCTGTGGTCCCCTGCTGGGCGGCATCGATCGCCAGGGTCGGCTGGAGCTTCAGGTCCTCGGGCACGTTGGGCTGCACGACCCCCACGCGGGCGACCGGACGGAGCTCCAGCGTCCACCAGCGGGCCAGCGAGTATCCGACCGGGACCGCCACGACGATGGTGAGCGCCAGCGCGAGTCGGACCCACGGCCTCGTGGCCCGAGCTCCGGCGCTCGCGAGCCCCCGATCCCCGCCACGACGCGCCACCCAGATCGCGGCGATCAGGCCGTTGACCAACGCGAGCCAGAAGCTGAGCCCACGCGAGCCGACGACGTCCACGGCCCCGATCAGCCACGGAAACCCGGTAAGCGTGTCGCCCAGTTGCATCCATGGAAACGCTACGTCGCCCAGATGGGCGCGCAGCCACTCGTTCGCGGTCCAGAAGACCGGGAGCACGGCCCAGATCGGCCACCCCAAACGCTCGCGCACGGACTGTATCCCGCCCGACACCCACGAAAGGAACCCCGACAGAATCAAGACCGGAGCCAGAAAGGCGGGGACGGCCCAGGGCGTATAGAAGACGAGCGCGACGAGCAGCCAGTAGAAGACGAGGGTGTAATAGACCAGACCCAGGAAGAAGCCCCCGCGCCGCGCCTCCCGGCGTCCTTCGGCCCCTGCAGGAAGCCTCTCGAGCCACACCAGGAACGGCACCAGGGCCACGAACGAAGGCACGAGGAGGTGAAACGGGGGGTGCGCGAGTCCGAGCAGCGCTCCTGAAACCAGCAGCGTCGCCGGGTGCTCGGGTAGCCAGCCGGTCAACCACCGAGGTATCGCGGTACGGGCTCGCTGAACGCGAGCGCGGCGGCCGGTCAACGTCCCCGGGCCGTCTCGAGACCCAAAGGCAATACCGGTAGCGCTCGCGCTCCCGCGACCACGCCCGGCTCGCGCACCACGCGGAGGACGTCCGCCTGTAAATCGAAGTCGTCGCTACCCACGATCTCGACCTCCACCAGCGCACCGATCGCCAGCGGTGACGGGCTGAACAACTCCGTGACGCCATCCACGTCATCGGCCTGCGACGCGAGGCGCCCCTGTACCCGGTAGCGTCCGTTCGACTCCCCGGGCGTGCCCTCCAGCTGGTCGACGATGGCCAATTCGCGTCGCCCGACGTCCATCGCCAATCGCTCGGCGCTGATCGCGCGCTGGATCTCGAGAAGCTCGGCGAGACGCTCCTGAGCCACGTCCTCGTCCACATACAGTTCTTCCAGGCCCATCGCGCGGGTGCCTTCCTGCGGGGAGAACGCGAATGCTCCCAGGCGATCGAAGCGAACCTCGTCGAGGAAATCGAGCAGATTACGGAAGTCCTCGTCCGACTCGCCCGGAAACCCGACCATCACGGTCGTGCGCAGGGTCAGGTCCGGCACGGAATCACGCAACCAGGCGATCCTGGCTCGCAGGGCAGCTTCGCGCTCGGGGCGTCGCATCCGCTCCAGGACGGGGTCGCTGGCGTGCTGTATGGGCATGTCGATGTATGACAGCAGGCGCGGCTCTCCCGCCATAATCTCCACGAGAGGCTCGCGCAGGCCCGCCGAGTAGATGTAGAGCAGTCGAAACCACGGGATCGACGTATCGGCCAGAAGGGCGCGCAGCAGCGTCGTGATGTCCGATCCGTTCCGGAGATCGCGGCCGAAGTGTGCGAGATCCTGCGCGACCAGGTTCAGCTCCACGGCTCCCTGCATCTCGAGGCGCTGCGCCTCCGCCAGCAATCGCTCGATCTCGAACGAGCGGTGGCGACCGCGCCACAGCGGAATCGCGCAGAAGGCGCACCCATGATCGCAGCCCTCGCTGACCTTCAGATAGCTTACGTGCCGAGAGCCGAGGGCCAGGCGCTCCCCGGGGTGCTTCGGGGGCGGTCCGCTCAACAGCCCACGGGCTCGGAGCTGCGGAGCCAGCCTCTCGATGTCCTGTAGGCCCAGGAACAGATCGACTTCGGGGAGCGCCTCCTCCAGCTCCGTCCGGTACCGCTCGACCATGCACCCGACGGCGACCAGGCTTCGGCACTGCCCGACCTGCTTCATGCGAGCTGCCTCGAGAAGGATCTCGATCGACTCTTCCTTGGCGGCATCGATGAACCCGCACGTGTTTACCAGGATCACCTCGGCGTCGCGCAGGTCCGCCACCGGTTGGGCCCCGTGTCCGACGAGCTCACCGAGCATCCTCTCGGAGTCGACCGTGTTCTTGTCGCAGCCGAGGCTGACGAGGCCGAGACGCATCCGTTAGCCCGAGAAGACGTCGGCGCCGGGAGGAACCGTGAACTGGAATAGCGAGTCGGCGAGAGCGGCGTTGGGCTCCAGGTCCGACAGGCTCACGGTCCGAATGCTCTCGTTCCTTTCGACGATCTGAAATCGGCGTATAAGCCGGTCCCGGGGCCCGATCCAGATGCGCACGGAGCGATAGGGCGAGCGGCCCAGCGGCGTGAGGGCCACGACGTGTGCCGAGACCTCGTCGACCGAATCCCGCCCATCGTAGTGCGCGTCATAGGACGTGCGCGCCTCGCTCAATATCCGGGCCAGGAGGTCGGCCGTGCCCGAGTCCGTCTCGCCCGCAGCCAGCTCGGAGCGAATCACCTGTCTCGGGTTCTGACTCGGGTGGTAGACCCACAGGTACGTGCCATCCGCCACGATCTCGTCGTCCGGCGGGTCCAGGAAGTCCATCTTGAATCGGTTCCGCCCCTTCTGGTACCACACTCCGGTCCCGCTGCTGGTTCGCTCCAGCAGCGGGACCTCCATCACCTGGAGGAAAGATGCGCGGAGCGACGCGAGCGCGCCGTACGCCTCCTCCGCCCCCGCCAGGAGCGCCACCACATCGACTTCCTGCATCTCCGTCCTCGAGGGGCCCGACCCGGGGTCGCCCCCCGTCGTGTCGGTAGGTGGCGCTGGAGCGGGACGAGGTTCGGGTGGCCCGGCGCTGTCTCCGGGGACCCGCTCCACAGCGCCGGAGGTCTCGGGCGTGGCCACGCCGGCGGCAGGTCCCTCGTCTGGCCGGTCGACGGCCGTTGAGTCTACCCGCGTTTGCGCGCCGGTCCCCGGGCTCGACGCATCCGCTGCCGCGCCGGTCGCTGACGTGTCGTCCACGGCCTCGGTAACGGCCCCACGCGGTCCATAGCGAAGCTCGAGCTCTGCACGTCGAGATTCCTCGGTTCCGTCGCCACACGCGGAACCGCCGAATAGCAGCAACGGCAGAAGGGCACCCAACCGTGCGGAGCTCAGCCGCGGTCCGGGCGTACGGTCGCCCCCTCTATGTGCCTGGCTTCTACGCATCTCGGTAACATTCCGGGGAGGGCGCGCCGACGTGCACGCATAGAGGTGTGACACGCCGACCTGGCTGTCGGCGGCCTGTACACGTGGCCCCAAGACCCGTTCCTCGGCCCCCGCCCAAGGGCAAGCGACTCCCTCCTCAGGATTGGCCGGGCAAGACCCCTGCGCGCGACCCATCAGGGTTCTTCGAAAGCCCCCTAGACGTCCGACAGGAAGTCGTCCAACTCCGGCAGTGAGACGAGGATCTCGCGTGCGCGTGATCCGTCCGCCGGACCCACCACTCCGGCGTGGTGGAGTTGGTCGATGATCCGAGCGGCCCTGCCGTATCCGATCTTCAACCTCCGCTGGAGGAGGCTGGTCGACCCCGAGGAATTGGCGACCACGATCTCCGCAGCCTGACGGAACAGCTCATCCCTCTCCTCCAGGACTTCGCCTGCCGTGGCACCGGAGTCCTGCTCCTCCAGCTCGCGAACCACTTCCAGAATATCGGGCTCCAACTCGGCTTCGAGGGCGCGAGCGGCGGCCTGCGCGCGGTACCAGTCGAGCAGACGCTCCGTCTCCTCGCTCGAGACGTACGCGCCCTGGATGCGGATCGGATCGGACTCGCCCGGGGGCAGAAACAGCAAATCGCCGTTCCCCAGCAGACTTTCCGCACCGTTCTGATCGAGGATAGTGCGGCTGTCGGTCTTCGACGCCACCCTGAACGCGATTCGACTCGGGAAGTTCGCCTTGATCAAACCGGTGAGGACGTTGACGGAAGGGCGCTGGGTCGCGACCACGAGATGGATCCCGACCGCCCGCGCCTTCTGCGCCAGCATGGCGAGCGGAGTCTCGACCTCGGCCTGCACCGTCATGATCAGGTCCGCGAGCTCGTCGATGAGCAGCACGATGTACGGCAGCTCGCCGTCCTCGTACGGCCGCTCATCCTCCTCGTCCCGACCGCCTCCGCCGGGGCGGTGCACCTCGCGCCCGTCCTTGATCCGCCGGTTGAACTCGGCCACGTTCCGGCACGCGTTGGCCGACAGCAGATTGAAGCGCCGCTTCATCTCGTACACCGCCCACTTGAGCACCGAAGCCGCGTCGTCGTTGTCGGTGATCACCGGGTGCCTGAGGTGCGGGAGCTCTCCGTAAACGCTCAGCTCTACCATCTTCGGGTCGATCATGAGCAGCCGCAGCTCGCGAGGCGTGTAGCGGTAGACCAGGCTCGTGATGATCGAGTTCATGCAGATGGACTTGCCTGTGCCGGTAGCCCCCGCGATGAGCAGATGAGGCATGCGAGTCAGGTCGGCGCACGTGGGGCGGCCCGACAGGTCCCGACCGAGGGCCAAAGGCAGCGTGGCGCGCGATCTCCGATACGCCGGCGACTCCAACACCTCACGCAGGAATACGATCTCGGGCTCCGGGTTCGGCACCTCCACGCCCACGGCTCCCTTTCCGGGGATGGGGGCCACGATGCGGATCGACGGAGCGCGGAGGGCGAGAGCCAGGTCGTCGGCGCGCGCCGCGATCTGACCGACCTTCACACCGGGCGCCGGCACGACCTCGAACTGCGTGACGACCGGCCCCGTCGTCCAGCCGCCGATCTCGCCGTCGATGCGGAACGTGGCCAGCTTCTCCACGACTACCCGGCCCAGGGCGCTCAACTCGCGCGATTCCAGCCCGCTCCCCTGCCGGACGGGCTCGGTCAACAAGTCGATCGGCGGCAATGCGGTCAGGTCCAGGTCGCCCGGGTCGGCGAGGGTCTCCTCCGCCCCTCCGGACTGCGCACTCCCGCCGTTCCTCCGACGCGTCAGGTCGGGGAGCTCCTCGAGCTCTTCCTCCTCTGGCGCATCTTGCTCGACCCCCTCCCATGGGCTGACGGTCGCCTCCCGCTCCGGCTCCCGGTACAGATCCACGACCGCTCGCCCCAAAGAGCGAGCTCCGCCGGCACCGAGTGCGAGACCGCGCTTGGCCCAGCGACCGCTTCCGCTTGCTACCTGGAGTGGAGACAGGCCCAGGGTGAGGACCACGAGGACCAGCAGCAGGGCAGCCAGGATCAGCAGTGCCCCGACCGACCCGAATCCGGTGCCAAGCACGGCTCCGAGGGTCCTACCGACCCACCCGGTGGACTCTCCGGTCGCATTCTCCCCGGCAGTCAGGAGCCAGGTCGCACTGGGGATGAGAGCCAGGATTCCGACCGACAAGACGGTCCAGCGGATGGCACGCCCTCGATCGAACAACCCGAGGAAGCCTATCCCCCATACCATCAGGGGAATCGCGACGAGCGCGGCCGCTCGGCCGAACGCGGCGTGTCCCCACCGGTGCAGGAGAGCCCCCGCGGGTCCGATGAGATTCCTCTCATCTCCGGTCAGGAGCGGAGAGAGGATCGCCAGACCGGTCAGAACGCCGAGCGCAACGAGCCCCACGCCCAACGCTTCGTGCCGCTGCTGTTCACCGAGCATCGCGATCACCCACCCTTCCGCTCATCCACCCTTCCCCTCGTCTGCCCGCATGAACGCGTCACCCGACCAGACAGGGACTACCCGGCTCGAATCGAGGTTCGCGCAGACTTCGAGATCCTCCCCCAAACCGAGAGCCCCGAGCGCGCGTCCCGCCGATGTGTCCGCGAGACGCGCCGCCGTGGGAGGTCCCAGACTTCGTGCCAGCTCGCACGCGGCGCGTGCCGCATCGCTCAACCTGACCACCCTCCCGGCGCCCAGCACCCGCTCCACAAGATGGCCCGCGCACCATGCGTCGTCCATGCTGACTCGCCCGAGACGACCCGCACAAACGAGCAAGACGCCACGGCCGGGCGCGCGCGTCTCCAGGTCTTCGATGAGCGAACCGGAGAGGGCTCCCGCGTTCTTGAAGCAGGCGAGCCGGAGCCGATGTCCAGCCATCGCTCGCCGCATTGCGGGCGTGCCGTTCGTCGTCCGATAGATGAGCGTTTTCCCTACCAGGCCCGGGGCCGTGTACTCGCGCGGCGAGTTCCCGAGGTCGTAGCCTTCGATCTTCACTCCCCGGCGCTCTCCGCACAGGAGCGCGGTTCCGGCCGGAAACGCCTCGTAGGTTCGTTGAGCCTCTTCGTCGGTGGCGGCTGGAATCACGCGGTCGGCGCCCGAATCCAGCGCGGTGACGATGCTCGTCGTGGCTCGGATCACATCGAGTACGGCGACCGACCATTCCCGGATGTCGAGACGCTCGAGCTCCGCGGGCACCCATGCCACATCTACGATCGGGGGGTCGCTCGCCGCGGTCACGGGTCGCTAGGCAGGCCGTGGGCCTGCCAGATAGCGCTCCACGAAGTGCGTGTCGATATCTCCCGCTACGAAATCCGGGTGATTCAACACCTTGCGAAGGAACGGAATGGTGGTGTGAACGCCCTCCAGAATGAACTCTTCAAGGGCGTGGTATGCCCGGACTCGAGCCTCCTCGCGAGTCTTCCCGTGGACGATCAGCTTGGCGAGCAACGAGTCGTAGTAGGTGGGGACCACATACCCATCGTACACGTGCGTGTCCACCCGGACTCCCGGCCCGCCGGGCGCGTGGAACGTCGTGATCGTGCCGGGTGACGGCCTGAAGTCGTGCTCCGGGTCCTCGGCGTTGATCCGGCATTCCAGCGAGTGTCCGCGGAACGACGGCGCAGCCCGCAGTTCGAGCTTCTCGCCGGCGGCTACCCTGATCTGAGACTTGATCAGATCGATCGCGGTAACCAGCTCCGTGACCGGGTGCTCGACCTGAATTCGGGTGTTTACCTCCATGAAATAGAACCCGCCGTCCGATTCGAGCAGAAACTCGACGGTGCCCGCCCCGTGATACCCGAACGCCTGCCCTCCCCGCACGGCGGCTTCCCCCATCCGTTCACGGAGATCCGGCGTCACCGCGGGGCTGGGCGCCTCCTCGATGAGCTTCTGGTGACGGCGCTGCACGGAGCAGTCGCGCTCCCCGAGGTGGACGAGATTGCCGTGGCGATCGCCGAGCAACTGAATCTCCACGTGCCGGGGCCGCTCCAGGTATCTCTCCAGGTACACGGCGCCGTTGTCAAAGGCGGCCTCGGCCTCGTTCCGGGCCATCTGAAACGCCTTCACGAAGGCCTCCGGCTCCCGGGCGACCCGCATCCCCTTGCCCCCGCCACCGGCGGCGGCCTTGATCATGACGGGAAATCCGATACGCTCGGCCTCGGCAAGCGCATCGTTCTCATCGTCGATCGCGCCCTCGGAGCCCGGCACGACGGGAACACCGGCCTGGATCATCGTTCGTCGCGCTTCGGCCTTGTCACCCATGCGCCGAATCTGCTCCGCCGTCGGGCCGATGAAGACGAGACCGCTTCTCTCGCAGATCTCGGCGAACTCGGGGTTCTCCGCCAGGAATCCGTAACCCGGGTGTATCGCGTCGGCTCCCGTGATCTCCGCCGCAGCCAGAATGCGGGGGATGTTCAGGTAGCTTTCGCGGCTCGGGGCCGGTCCGATGCAGATGTCTTCATCGGAGAAGCGAACGTGCAGAGAGTCCGCGTCGGCCTCCGAGTATACGGCCACCGTGCGGATATCGAGCTCACGACAAGCTCGGATGATCCGGAGGGCGATCTCCCCCCGATTCGCGATCAGGATCTTGCGGAACAAGACGCCCCCGGCAGGCTCAGGCCGCCGCGTCGGGTTCCACCCGGAACAGCAGCTGGCCGTACTCGACAGGCTCCGCGTTCGTCACCACGATCTCACGCACGACGCCTGTTACTTCGGCTTCGAGCTCGTTCATGAGCTTCATGGCTTCGAGGATGCAAAGCGTTTGGCCCTCCTCCACCCGATCACCGACTTCGACGTACGCGGGCGCATCCGGGGTGGGTGCACGATAGAAGGTCCCGACCATGGGGGACACGATGTCGTGGAGATCGGAATCGCCTGCAGAAGCCTGCGCTGCGACTTCGGCGGCAGGGCTCTCCCGGCTCGCGTCACCGGTCTGCCCGGTCTCGGGCTCAGGCTGAGCCGGTGCGACCGCCGGAGCCGAAGCCATGAAGCCCCCCCCTCCCACGAGCGGCGATTTCCGGATTCGAATGCGGGTGGCGAACCGCTCCACCTCCAGCGAGTCGATCCCCGATTCCTCGACGAGACGGATCAGCTTTCGCAACAACTCCATGTCTATCATGACGAGACCCGCGTGATGTACTTGTCCTCCGTCCGATCCACTCGAATCACCTCACCCGTTTCCACGAACAGCGGAACCTGGACCACGGCACCCGTCACGAGCTTCGCAGGCTTTGTCCCTCCCTGCGCGGTGTCACCGCGCAGGCCCGGCTCGGTCTCGGCCACCGCGAGCTCGACGAACTGCGGCAGCTCGACCGCGAGGACCCGCCCGTCTCGGGTGAGGCCCTGGCACTCCATGTTCTCCTGCAGATACTGGAGCTGGTCCTGGCCAATAGCGTCGGGCGAGAGCGGGATCATCTCGTACGTCTCGAGCTCCATGAAGTAGTACAGCCCACCGTCCTGGTAGCTGAACTGGATCGGTCGTCGCTCGAGCCGGACCTCGGTCACCTTTTCGCCCGCGCGAAACGTCCTGTCGACCACGGAGCCCTTCATGACGTCCTTGAGCTTCGTGCGGACGAAGGCCCCTCCCTTGCCGGGCTTCACGTGCTGGAAATACGTGATCGAATAGAGCGTGTCCTCCAATTCGATCACCATTCCGTTACGAAAGTCGGATGTATCCGCCATGCACCTGATCCCGTCTCGCCCAACCGGGGCGACACCGTATGTGTGTGTTTCTGACACTAGTTACAGCTCAAGCAGGCGTCTCGTGAAGCCCGTGATCAACTCCGGGCCAGCCTCCCGCACCCACACATCGTCCTCGATCCGGACGCCACCTCGGTCCGGAAGATACACACCGGGTTCGACCGTTACCACATGACCCGGCACGAGCACATCCGGAGAGCGACTGGACAGCCTGGGGTCCTCATGGACCTCGAGCCCGATCCCATGACCCGTGCTGTGGCCAAAAAACGTGTCCCAGTCATACCTGGCGAGCCGCTTGCGGGCTGCCTGATCGACGTCGGCCGCGGGACAATCGGCCCGAGCCGCCTGTATCGCGGCCTCCTGCGCCTCTCTCACCGCAGCATGGAGATCTCGTTGCCAGGCACTGGCCTCGCCCACGACGACGGTGCGTGTAATGTCGCAGCAGTAGCCACCGACCGAGGCCCCGAAGTCCAGCATGAGCAGGTCGCCCTCGCCGATGGCTCGGTCGCTCGGCTGCGCGTGGGGGAGTGACGTCCGCAACCCGCCTGCGACGATCACGGGGAACGGCAG
>JBDHHV010000057.1:0-18696 GCA_039589195.1 Gemmatimonadota bacterium
TAGCGCCCGCCCGGGGCCCGCAAACACGCTGTACCGACGTAGGAGCACTCATGATTACCCACTCCCGCACCTCCCCGAAACAGCTGGGCTTCCTCCCGATCCTCACGCTCGCCGTCGCGTGCGGAGGGGCGGATGAGGCGGCAGATTCGCAGGAATTCTCGCGGGGCGACGTCCCCGAGTACACCATCGAGCAATTCATGGAGACGGCCAACATCTTCGGCAGCTCGTTCTCGCCGGATGGGAGCAAGATCCTGGTGAGCACCGACGAGACCGGGATCCTGAACGCGTACGCGATCCCGGTTGCCGGCGGAGACCCGATCCCGCTCACCAACTCGACGTCGGAGTCGATCCGCGTGACGAGCTACTTCCCCGACGACGACCGCTTCATCTACATGGCCGACATCGGGGGCAACGAGCTCGACCACGTGTACGTGCGCGAGCTGGATGGCTCGGTCACGGACGTGACCCCGGGCGAGGGGCTCAAGGCCTGGTTCGGGGGGTGGGCGAAGGACGACCAGACGTTCTTCGTCGGTTCCAACGAGCGCGACAAGCGTTTCTTCGACATCTACGAAGTCACCCTCGATGGCTACGAGAAGACGCTCATCTATCAGGACGAGACCGGCTATGGGTTCGGCGGGATCTCGCCCGACGAGCGCTACATCGCGTTCACCAAGCCCAACACGACGAGTGACAGCGACATCTACCTGTACGATCGCGAGGCGGAGGAGATGCGGCATCTGACGCCGCACGAAGGTGAAGTCTCGAACAGCCCGCAGGACTTCAGCCCGGACGGCACCAGCCTCTACATCACGACGGATGAAGGAAGCGAGTTCGCCTACCTGGCGAAGATCGATCTGGCGACGGGCGAACGCGAGGTCGTCATGCAGCCGGATTGGGACGTGTGGTTCGGTTACTTCTCCGAGGAGGGCAGGTACATGGTCGTGGGTGTGAACGAGGATGCTCGCACCCGGATCCTCATGTTCGAGACGTCCGACATGCGCGAGGTCGAGCTGCCCGCCATGGAAGGTCTCGACATCACGTCGGTAAACATCTCGGACGACGAGAGCGCGATGGTGTTCTACGCCAGCTCGGCGCGCTCGCCTCGCAACCTGTTCGTGCACGAGATGGGTGGGGACGAGCCGCGCCAACTCACCGAGGCCCTGACCCCGGAGATCGAGTCTGTGAACCTGGCCGATGCCGAGGTCGTCCGTTTCGCGTCCTACGATGGGGTCGAGATCCCGGGTGTGCTCTACAAGCCGCACGAGGCGAGCTCGGACAACAAGGTCCCCGCGCTCGTGTGGGTGCACGGGGGGCCGGGCGGACAATCGCGGGTCGGGTACAGCGCGCTCATCCAATACCTCGTAAACCACGGCTACGCCGTCTACGCGATCAACAATCGCGGCAGCACCGGATACGGGAAGACGTTCTACAAGATGGACGACCGCAAGCACGGAGACGCCGACCTGGACGACTGCGTCGCCTCGAAGCAGATGCTGATCGACACCGGCTGGATCGATCCTGATCGGATCGGGATCCTGGGTGGCAGCTACGGTGGCTACATGACGCTCGCAGCGCTCACTTTCCGTCCCGAGGAGTTCGCGGTCGGGGTCGACCTGTTCGGGATCTCGAATTGGCACCGGACGGTCACCAACATCCCCCCCTGGTGGGAGTCGTTCCGCGACGCTCTCGAACAGGAGATGGGCGACTTCGACGACGAGGAGTTCTTCAAGGAGAAGTCACCGCTGTTCCACGCGGACCAGATCGTGCGCCCGCTCATGGTGCTCCAGGGCGCGAACGACCCGCGCGTGCTTCAGGTCGAGTCCGACGAGATCGTCGCGGCCGTGCGCGCCAACGGCGTGCCCGTGGAGTACGTCCTGTTCGAGGACGAGGGGCATGGGTTCCGAAAGAAGGAAAACCAGCTGGAAGGCTGGCGGAAGGTGCGGGAGTTCCTCGATCAGTACCTGCGCGAGCTGCCCGCCCCCGAGCCCGCGGTGGCCGATGAGGAGGCGAGCGAAGGATAGTCCCGGGTCTCTCGCCAAACCCCGACGGCTCCCGGCTCCATGTGGGTCGGGGGCCGTTTTCGCGTGGCTGCCCTTGGCCACGGGAGTGGCACGGGCCGCCCCCCTACCTGCGCCTGATCAACTTCCAGAGCAGCAGCAACGCCAGTACCACGGCGATGATCGCGACGGGATGGTCGCCGAGGAAATTCGCGACGTTGCGCCCCGCGACCCCTACCGTTCGAAGTCCGTTCGAGATCATCACGCCGACGTATTCGGCGGCAGCCTGGGAGAGTGCGTGCGTCATGAGTCAGAACACCACCCTTCGACCTGCGCAAACTCGGATACCGTGGTGGCTCAGAACCGATACAGATAGCCGAGCTTGGCGAAGAACCCCTCGTTGATCGGGTCCATCTCGCTCAGACGGAACGTACGATCTCCCTCCATCTGCCGGGACCACCCGAGGAAGAACACCGTGCGCGGCGACGGCTCGTACGAGACGAGGATCTGGGTCAGAAAGCGCCCGCGCTGCTCGTCGACCGACAGCTCGTCGTCGATCACCAGCGGACGCCCGGTCGTGGGGTCGCGTCGCGCCTCTCGTTCCGCCAGGTCGTATTGGAAGATGACCCGCGCGAACAGCGCCTTCGAGAACTGATACTGCGTCCTGAGCCGCGGGATGTCGGCCGATGAGAAGAACGTGTGATCCTCCTGCCGGCGGAGCCGCGACAGCGTGTACGACAGGTTCATCTGCCAGGACGCTGTCGGGCGCAGGTCGATGCTGGGGGAGATCCGTAGCTCGAGGCCCCGGGATGCCTCGCCGAAGATGGGGACTTCGCGAACCAAAGCGCTCCCGTTGAGCTGCACCGCGGAGGACACCCGATAGCGGGTCCGCACGGCGCCCGCCCACATGTTGGCCAACGGCTCCGGGATCGTGAACGGCTCCCGGGTGCCATCCCGAAGCTCGACCTCGTAGTCCTCGTAGTCCTCCGGGCGGAAGCGAAAATACCCGTTCCGCCCGGTGAAGGTGATCGAGCGGTTACCGCGGAAGGAGAGGGTGGTCTCCACCTCGACCTCGCGCTCGAACGGGGACATCCGCTCGCCGCTCCAGAAGTTGGCGTGGTTGAAGAACCCCTCGAAGCGGGTCTCGAACCCGATGCTCTGGAGGTTCGATCCGGGCGGAGTAAACAGATTCACCTGCGCGGAGGCGAACGTGCGGATGTCGCCGACACGGCGGATGAACCCCGTCTCCGTGAGAAAGTCCGTCCCGACATCCTCGGCGGTGAGCTGCCACTCGAAGCTACGTCCGGATTGCCGGAGAGACGCGTACCATAGCGCGCCGAACTCGCTGCCGGCATCGGCCACCGAGTCACCCTCCGAGGCCTCGCGGGTCCAACTTCCGGCGACCTGGGTAGTCAGGGAGAGACTGCGACCGAACAGCAAGCGCGCATCCGCACTCGCGACCCGGTTGTAGGTTGCCTCTCCGATCATGCTGCGGTCGGTGTACAGGAGCCCGATCGCGGACCCGGCCCCGACATCGGCCCGAACGCGCGCGAGGTTGAAGAGCGCGCGGTTCTCGCCATCGTCCAGACTGACCGGACTGTCGTCCAGGGCTCCGAGGTAGGCCAGGCTAAGGCCCCCGATCTTCCCCGTCAGTTTCGCCCCACCCGACGGGTCGATGATCTGTCGCGTGTGCACGAGCCGTGTGGGACTCTGGAAGATCTCGGTTCCGTCCAGGAAGAACGGCCGCTTCTCGGAGAAGAACAGGGCGAAGCGCTCGTTCACCGCGATCTGATCCGCGTCGGCCTCGACCTGCGAGAAATCGGGGTTGACCGTCGCTCCGAGGCTCAGGTTGCGCGTGATCCCGTACCGCCCGTCCAACCCGAACTCCGGCTCCACGCTGCCCCGGCCGAACACGCCATCGACTTCCTCTCCCGTGAGCTTGCCCGTGAGCACCGGGTTGATCTCGAGCAACTTCTTGGGGTTGAGACCGCTCATGCCCAGAAGGCGGCCGCTCTGCGCGAGCGTGCTCGTCTGGTTCGCGGTCAGCGGGGCCCAGGACTGCTCATACCCGAGCCGCCGGACCTCGCGGGCGACGTTCAGCCTCCACACCTGCTCGTCGGCCTGCGCGAACTGGAGGCTGATGTACGGAATCCGCACCTCGGCCACCCACCCGTCTTCCGTAACATGGCCGTCGGAGTCCCAGATGAAGTCCGGGTCGAGCTCGACCGGTGGTCCGCCCCTGAACTGGGACGGCTTCCCTTCGATCCACAGCCCATCCGCCTGGATGCCGAGCGGATTCACATAGAACAGGTACGCCTGACGCTCGTCGTTGAAGGTGTCGAGCGTGATGCGGACCCAGTCGTCGCTGAAGATTCCGCGGTCCCGCTGGCCAAGCTGGGCCGGAATGGTCGAGGGCTGGCTGTCGAATGCTCGAATCCCGAAGTAGATGGCGTCGGGCGCGTAGAACACGAGCACCTCGGTGGGCTCGACCGCCGGCACTCCCTCGGTCGGTTGGTATTGCGTGAATCCGGTAAGCAGAGCTGCCTGCGCCCAGGTCGCCTCGTCGAGGCGACCATCGATGCGAATCCCCGGGTCGACAAAGCGGGGCACCCGGACGTCGAGCTGTCCGGCGGCACCGTCGAAGCGAAGCGAATCGCCGGTGGCGTCCGGGCCGGTCGACGCCGGTGCGCGTCCGTCACGTCCCGGCCCCGGTGTGGAGGATGGCGGAGCCTGTCCTCCCAGCGCGGCGGCGGTGGCCACCACCAGGCCGAGCGCAATACAGCCTCCGCCACGCACCGCGCGGCGTCCTCTCGGGTCGACCTCGCCCCCCACCTGCACCCTCGGGCTATTGTTCACGAACGGCCTAATCTGCAAGAAGCGGGCGGCTCTTGGCCACACCCCGCGGTGTAGCTACGAGGCCGACCCGGTTGTGAAGGGTTGTTACGGCCCTGACAGGTCGTGCAGTGCGTCGGCCACCTGCTGATGCGTATTTCGATCTACCCTATAACCCCTGGAGGTCGAGGCGCGCTGCACCGGTCGTCTGGAGACGAGGGGTGGAGGCTCCTATTGTTCAAGGAGGAACGGCGATTCATAGGAGAGAGGATCTGATGAACTTGACGAGGCGAGGCCCGATTCGAATTTCGGCCGCACTGATGTTCGCTGTGGTGAGCGGCAGTTGCGCCACCAACCCTGCAACGGGAGAACGGATGCTCTCGCTCGTGAGCGAGAGTCAGGAGATCGAGATGGGCCAGGCCTACTCGCAGCAGGTCGAGGCGACCATGGCCGTCTACGATGACGCCGAGTTGGGAGCGTACGTGAACCGGGTCGGTCAGGAACTGGCGGCGGTCTCGGAGCGTTCCCAGCTCCCATGGAGCTTCAAGGTCATCGATGACCCCACCGTGAACGCGTTCGCGGTCCCGGGTGGGTTCCTGTACGTGACCAGGGGCATCCTGACCCATTTCAACTCCGAGGCGCAATTGGCGGCCGTACTGGGGCACGAGATCGGACACGTCACCGCCCGCCACTCGGTGGAGCAGATCAGCCGCGCCCAGCTGGGAGGGCTACTCCTCGGCGTCGGATCGATCCTGAGCGAGGACGTGCGCCGGTTCGGCGGACTCGCCCAGACGGGGCTCGGGATCCTGTTCCTTTCCTACGGCCGCGACGACGAGCATCAAGCGGACATGCTGGGGGTCCGCTACGCGCTGAGGAAGGACTACGATCCGCGTGAGGGGGTCGGAGTGCACCGGATGCTGAACCGCCAAACCGAGCTCCGCGGCGGCAGCGGGATCCCGAACTGGCTCTCCACGCACCCGAGCTCGGCCGATCGCATCGATCGCATTCAGGCTCAGGTGGACACGATCCCGGACACCCGCCTCGCTCGAACACACGTGCGCACGAGCGAGTACTTGCAGCAGCTCGATGGGGTCGTGTTCGGGACGAATCCGCGACATGGCTTCTTCCGGTCCGCGCTCTTCCTGCACCCGGACCTCGAGTTCCAGATCCGGTTCCCGGCCGATTGGACGACGGCGAATCTGACTCAGGCCGTGATGGCGCAGAGCCCGAACGAAGACGCGATCATTCAGCTCACCCTCGCGGAGACGACCGGTCACGCGAGCGCTGCACGCGCGTTCTTCGACCAGGAGGGCGTGCGGAGCCGTCGCGTGTCGACCGGAACCGTCAACGGTCTCCCGGCCACGACCGGGAACTTCGAGGTAGCCACTCAGGGTGGGGTCCTGGCGGGTGTGGCCACGTGGCTGGACTACGGAGGGCGAACCTACCAGATCCTCGGTTACACCGCGCGTGATGACCTCTCCACCTACGATGGGACGTTCCGCGCCACGATCGGGTCGTTCGATCGATTGACGGACCGGGCTGCGCTTGTCGTCGAGCCACTCCGCGTGCAGCTCGTGACCGTTCAGCGGCCCACCACCTTGCGACGGATGACGAGTGCACGCGCGCTGCCCATCCCGCTCGAGACGTTGGCGATCGCGAACGGGTTGGGAGAGGATGAGAACATCCCGGCGGGAACGACGGTTAAGTGGGTGGTAGGCGAAGCTCCCCCAGGTACATGAGGAGTATGTCCGCTCACATGTCGAGCCACTGCCGGGCCCGCCGGTCCGGCCGGAGCACCGGAGGGACGAGGGCCGCGCTCGCGGTTGCGCTGGTCGTCCTGACCGCGTGCGGTGCACCCGCGAGCGATCCCGCTACCGGTCCCGTGGCCGATGAGATGCGTGTGGCCCTTTCTTCCGGATCGGCGGCGTTCGACCACGCGGAATGGGATCGCTTGTTGGCGCAGGGTACCGTGAACGGGCTCGTCGACTACACCTATATGCGGAGCAGCCGGCGGGCACTGGACGCTTATCTGGATCGGGTCGCAGCCGCGGATCTCGCGGGCCTGGCTCCCGATGAGCTGAAGGCGCTGCTCATCAATGCCTACAACGCTCTCACGGTGCGTGTGATCCTGGACAACCCGGGTGTCTCGTCCATCCGGGAGATCGACGGCGTGTGGACGGACATCCGACATGGTTTCGGAGGCCACGAGCTCACGCTGGACAACCTGGAGCACAACCTTCTACGACCTTTCTTCAAGGACCCTCGAATCCATTTCGCCCTGAACTGCGCGTCGCTGTCGTGCGCGCCTCTCCCCGGGTGGGCGTTCGACGGCCCCCAGCTCGAAGAGCAACTCGAAGAACGAAGCCGGAGCTTCCTCAGCGATGCGGGCAATGTTCGAGTCGAGGGGGGGCGGCTCGTCGCGTCCCGTTATTTCGATTGGTATAGTGACGACTTCACGGCCGAGGGCTGGGTTCCCCGCGCGGAGACGATTGCCGGGTTCATCGGGAGATACGCGGGCCCCGAGGTCGCCGGACTGATCTCGAGCGCGGACGGACAGGTGCCGCTCGAGTTCATGGACTACGACTGGTCACTGAACAGTGTCCGCCGCGACGACGTAGATGCCCCTGGTGATGCCGAAGACACCGCCTCTGCTGGAACGGCGGCCGACACCGAGCCCGGCGGTTGGGTGGCGCGCGTGCGCGAGTGGGTCGCGGCCTTCGGGCCCGCCGCCCCTCTGCTGTACGGGCTCGTTTACGTGCTGGCGGTGGTCCTCCTGATCCCGGGCTCGTCGCTGACGATCGGAGCCGGCTTCGCGTTCGGGCTCGGGCTGGGAACCCTCGTCGTGGTCGTGGCGGCGAATATCGGCGCCGCGTTGGCATTCCTGCTGGGACGGTATCTGTTGAGGTCGCGGGTGGAGCGGTGGTTGGAGGGGCGGGAGAAGTTGAGCGCCGTCGACCGGGCCGTCGAAAGCCAGGGGTGGAGGGTCGTCGCGCTGACGCGACTCTCACCTGCGTTCCCGTTCAATGTGCAGAACTACTTTTATGGTCTCACCGGTGTCGGATTCGGGTCGTACGTGCTCGCCTCCCTCGTCGCGATGCTCCCCGGCACCTTGTTGTACGTGTACATCGGCGTGGCTGGCGCCGAGGTCGCATCCGCAATCGGGGGCGCCGCCAGTTGGGGCCGCACGGTGCTGCTGGTCGCCGGCCTGCTCGCGACCCTCCTGGTGGTCGTACTCGTTACGCGTGTCGCGAAGCGCGAGCTGGAGAAGGCCACGCGAGAGACCGGGGGTCGCGTCGCCTCCGCGTCGGGTGGCGCGGAGGTTTCTGCTCGAGCGTAGCGTTAGCGAGCCAGGGAAGGCTGCTCGCGGCGGAGCCGACGGATCACATCGGTCGCTCCGTGACCGCTGAGGTCGATCGCGAGGCCGTCCGGGGCCCCTTCGGCGATCCAGCGCGTGATCATCAGGCTCGGCACCGTGTCACGCGGTTCGAGGACGGAAGGGGTTCGTAGCTCGCCCACCCTGACTGCGTAGCAAGCGTCCTCCACGGCGGGCTCCCATACGCCATCCCGCCAGGGCACGGAAGTCCTCTGTAGTGCGCGCCCACCCGCCACGGGCTGGAGGACCTGGTGCTCGGACTGCGCGCCGGGGAGCACCAGGAGCCACGATCCGCTGCCGCCATCCGGTTGCAGCGCGAAACGCAGCTCCTCCAACTCATCGAGCCACGAGAGTCGCGCCTGGTGGTACGCGGCCTCCTCGAAGGCCATGCGGCCGGCCGCCTCGTCTCGGGCACGCTCGCACCGATGACGAACGCCTGCGGCGTACCCGGCATCGGCCAGGCTCCGGGCAGCCGCCTCCATCTGGGCTCGGTAGTCGTCGATTCCGGTGAGCCTGGCGCACGGCGCGGTGCAAAGGTGGAGGTCGTGCTGGATACACGGAGTCGTGCCGGGATCCGGTCGCACGGGCTCGGTGCAGGTGCGCAACCGGAAGGTCTTTTCGGTAAGCCTACGAATCCGCTCCGCCAGGCGCCGGCCCCAGAACGGCCCGAAATATCGCGAGCCCACGCGTCGGGGGCGGCGTACGACCCGCAGGCGAGGAAACGGCTCGTTCCAGCGAACCTCCAGGTACCAGCCTCGCCACCTGTTCTTGACCGCGCGGTTGTACGGGGGCTTCTCGGCCAGAATCCTGTCCGCCTCCTCGAGGCGGGCTTCCAGGTCGCTTCCGGTGGTCCGAACCGAGACCTGGCGGGCGATGCTCAACATCTCCGAGAGACGTTGATCCTGTGGACCGCCTCCATAGAAATACCCGCGCACACGGCGACGCACGTTGACGCTCTTGCCCACGTACAACGGTTGCCCCGACTGCTCCGCGAAGGTGTATACGCCCGGGGCCGGGGGGAGGTCGCTGGGTACCCAATCCGGCACCGGACTCACTCGCGGCACTGCCTAACAGGCCGTCGTGGAGTCCGACCGCGGCCTGTTCAAAGTCGGATCGGTGGGGTCTCGGTGTCCGCGTCGAACGCGCCGTCCGGCATCCTCGAGAGCTCGACGGTGCCGAGGCCGCGCTCGTCCACGGCCGGATCGGAGATGCGAGGCAGTGGGCGTGCGCCACACAGATCGGCGAATGCCGTCACGAGATCGGGATCGAACGCGATCGATCCCTGAAGACGCATGTACTCGAGTGCGCCTTCGTGCGACAGCGGACGCCGGAAGCCTCGCTCGCTCCGTAACACATCGTATGCGTCACAGATCTGTACGAGGCGGCTGAATCGGTGAGCGCTTCGAGGATAGTGTCGGACCGGGTAGCCGGTCTCGCCGTGGAAGGCCATGTGATGTTCGTAAGCGACCACAGCCGAGAGGGCGTGTCTCGTCGGACCTGCCAACAGAACCCGGGCGCCCTCGGTCGGATGCCGCTCCATGACCGATCTTAGCTCGGGGGTCAAGCCGTCCACCGCCGATTCCTCGAGCGGCAAGCGGACCTTGCCGATGTCGTGCAGCAGGGCCGCTTCGGTGACGAGATCGAGCTCCTCGTCATCGTACTCCAGGTGCTCCGCGAGCGCCGCGGCCATCAGCGCTACGCTGAGACAATGGCTGGTCGTGTAGCCGTCGGCCGGCGCCAGGAGCCGGGACGACGCCGACGCGGGCTCTCCCGTCGACGCGACGCCGCGCAGACTCTCCACCAGACGCAGGGTCTCCGCGGATGGGAGCCGTCCGGTCTTAGCGATCTCGCCGTGGATCCAGTAGACGAGATCCGCCACTTCGTCCAGCTCCCGGTCATCTACCGGTGCGACCTGTGGCGCGTCCTCGAGCTCGTCGGTCTCGGGTGCGGCTGTGGTTGGGGGGACGCTGTCCGGGATGACGGGAGCCATCTCCTCCGCGTCCAGTGGCATGACCTCGAGCTCGATGTCGTCGGAATCCACAGGCGTGGCGTCAAGTAGACCGAGCTCGCGCGCCAGCTCGTGGAAGCGCTGTTCGAAGGCGGGCGCATTCATGCCACCGTCGAACACCAGTCGCTCGATCCCGGCGTCCCGCATCTTGGCGCGCCACGGCCCGGCGCCGAGATCCGTGATTTCTTTCCCGTTGCACAGGACGCGATCCGCCTGAATCTCGAACACAACATCGCCGCTGCCTTCGATCGTGGACAACGCCTGGAGCTCTTCGAAAACCGACGCCAATCCGCGCGCGAGCATCGGGTGTGCGGGCCCGTACAGGGATGCGGTCGACAGCTGCCGAGCGAGCGCGCGCAGGAACGTGGCGGCGGAGGTCATGGTTCCTGCAGGCCGAGCGCGGCTGCACGTACTTTCGGATCGCCCGATTCGGCGGCCTTGGCGAGCACCCGTTGGGCCTCGGCGGGACAATTCGGGAAGGTCGAGAGCGCCTGAAGCGCGGCCAACATGATCGGTGAGCTCCCGAGTCGGCGTGAGCGCAGGAGCTTGAGTCGGCGGGGCATGCCTTCCTGCACGAGATCGAGCAGGGGTGCGACGGCCACCGGGTCACCCGACAGACCGAGCGCTCGAACCGCCATGACACGCAGATCCGCGCCCATCGATTCATCGCACACTATGTCGGCGAGCAACGGTACCGCTTCCGGCGGGCACGCCTCCACCGCAGCCGCGAGGCCCAACCCCATCGCGCGTGGGTCGCCATCGCCGAGGAGTCCACAAAGGGCGCGATCCCGGCAATGCGGAAGACGGAGCATCAGCTTCAAGGACTCCCGTCGTACCGCCGGGTGTGGGTCTTCGCTGTACTCGGCCGGGCTCCACTTGGGTGGCCAGCTCTCGAACTCGCCCATCAGGGCCAGCATGTTCCGTCTGGCGAACCAACGCTTGTCCCGCGTGCGACGGATCACCTCCGGAGCGATCGACGGGCCGAGGGCGGCGAGGCGGTTGAACAGCTTGCTTCGGGTCGCGAGCGAATCCGACTCGGAGAGGATGTCCAGGATCGCGCCCGCGCCCTCGGAGCCGATGTGCCCGAGCAGTAGATCGAGGGCTTCGAAATCGGGCTCCTCGGCATCCAGCAGAGCGTGCGTCGCGTCGGAGGCGAGAACCCTCTCCCATACCAGCGGCGTGAGCGCGGAACCGGGTGGAGCCGTGTGCAGGATTCGCAACAGGACGCCGAGTCGTGTGCTGGTCAGCTCTTCGACCGCCTGCCACACACCCTCCCCAGCCGCCCCGAGCTCCAGCCCCATCATGAGCAGCCGCTCCGGTTCGACCGGGGTGGGGAGTGTCTGGGTAGCCTGTGCGGTGTCGCGCATCGAGTCAGGCGTGTCGTCGCGGTTAGTTCCGAGCAGGCAGCGCCGATGACCTGCTAAGGGCGATTCAAAGCGTAACTTGCGGGCCACGCGACCATCGGAGCAAGAAGTCTGCCGTCCTGGACCTGCCCTGACCCGCCAAAGACGGCACCCCGCGCCCTCACGGCGACCCGGTGTGGCTCGTCAGCGACCCCTGCGTGCTCGCCTCGCTTGCTCGGACTCGACGCGACCACATATTGCACCCCGCAGGAGCAGCGACTCCTTTCAGCGGTTTCCTTGGACCAGGGTCAATGATCGGGTTAATCACCGGAATCACCGGGCAGGACGGATCGTATCTCGCGGAGCTGTTGCTCGAGAAGGGATACGAGGTTCACGGCATGGTCCGTCGATCCTCGCTCGAGAAGTTCGACCGCATCGCTCACCTCAAGGACCGGATCCACCTCCACCGGGCGGATCTCTTGGACCAGCTTTCGCTGATCCGCATGCTGGGTGAGGTGAATCCGACGGAAGTGTACAATCTCGCGGCGCAATCGTTCGTGCCGACTTCGTGGGAACAGCCGCTGTTGACGGGCGAGTTCACCGCCCTCGGCGTGACCCGGATGCTGGAGGCGATCAGGGCCGTCGATCCGTCGATCCGCTTCTATCAGGCTTCATCCTCCGAGATGTTCGGGAAGGTGCGCGAGTCTCCGCAGAGCGAGACGACTCCCTTCTATCCGCGAAGCCCATACGGCGTGGCGAAGGTATACGGCCACTTCATCACGGTGAATTATCGTGAGAGCTATGATCTTTTTGCGGTCAGCGGAATTCTTTTCAACCACGAGAGCCCGAGGCGTGGGCTGGAGTTCGTGACCCGAAAGGTCACGTGGCATGCTGCGGCGATAAAGCTGGGACTCGCCGATCGGCTTTCGATGGGTAACCTGGACGCCCGTCGAGATTGGGGGTTTGCCGGCGACTTCGTGCTTGCCATGTGGCAAATGCTCCAGCAGCCGGAGCCCGAGGACTTCGTGATCGGAACGGGCGTCACGCACTCCGTACGCGAACTGCTGGACGCGGCCTTCGGCTGCGTGGAGCTGGATTGGCATGATTTCGTGGCGGCAGACCCCACGCTAATGCGTCCGGCCGAGGTGGACAAGCTCCGCGCGGACCCGACCAGTGCGAAACAGAAGCTGGGGTGGGAGCCTACGGTCTCGTTCGAGGAGCTTGTGAAGATGATGGTGGAGACGGATCTGGAAAGGCTGGGCTCGGGCGCGGAGGAAGGCGCCTTCTGACCAGATCACGCGGATGAGCGGAATCCTCGTTACCGGAGCGGCTGGCTTCATAGGAAGCCATGTGGTCGAACGTCTGTTGGACGGGGGCCACGAGGTGTTCGGGCTCGACAACCTGGATGACTTCTACGATCCGGAGGTCAAGCTCCGTAACCTGTCCGGCGCTCGAGAGAATCCCGCGTTCCACTTTCTGGAAGCGGACATCCGGGACCCCGAGGCGCTTGGCTCCCTGCCTGAAGGCATCTCGCTCATCATCCACCTCGCGGCGCGGGCGGGCGTGCGCCCTTCGATCGAGCAACCGCTGCTGTATCAGGATGTGAACGTGCGCGGTACGCAGCAGCTGCTCGAGTACGCGCGGGCCGCGGAGATCCGCCGGTTCATCTTCGGATCTTCTTCGTCCGTTTACGGCAACAGCGACGTGGTCCCGTTCTCGGAGGACGATCGGGTCGACCACCCTATCTCACCGTACGCGGCGACCAAACGGGCGGGCGAGCTTCTGTGTCACACCTACCACCACCTGTTCGGGATCGCGTGCGTGGCGCTCCGCTTCTTCACCGTTTATGGGCCACGTCAGCGTCCCGACCTGGCGATCCACAGGTTCACGAGACTGATGTCCAGTGACCAGCCGATCCAGCAGTTCGGCGACGGAAGCACGCAACGCGACTACACGCACATCGATGACATCCTGCAGGGGGTCGAGGGTGCGCGGCGGCTTCTGGAGCAGAGCGGCGATTTGTTCGAGATCATCAATCTCGGGGAGAGCGAGACCGTCGAGCTGTCGCGCCTGATCTCGCTGATCGCGGGCACGCTGGGAGTCGAGCCGCGGATCGAGCAGTTACCCATGCAGCCGGGCGATGTGCTTCGCACCTACGCCGACATCTCCAGGGCACGCCGTCTGCTCGGGTATGACCCGCGGACGAGCATCGAGGAGGGCATCCCGCAGTTTGTCGAGTGGTACCGCGCGGACTCCGTCGCCTGACATCCCGCCACACCAGGCCACGACGGTCGGCGCCTGCCGTTGCGTCGCGGCGAGCTCCTAGGTACGGACGCGGCCGTACAGGGCCAGACCCGCCAACAGGAACAACACGTTTGGAGCCCAGGCCGCCGCCACAGGTGGAAGCGCACCTCCCGCCCCGAGCGCTTCCGAGATCCGGATCAGGATCATGAAGAAGATCGTCGTGGCGAGCGCGATGGCGACGGACATCGGAGCCCCCCCCCGGCGGCTCGAATGGGCGAGCGGGGTCCCGAAGAGAACGATGATGAAGCACGCGATCGGAAAGGCGATACGCATCTCTCGCGCGGTCTCCAGATCTCGCGCGGTGCCTCCGGAGCGCTGGATCGCATTGATGAACCGGCCGAGTTCCGCGAATCGCATCTCGTCCGGCTCCTTCGGCTCGGCACGCAACTCCTCGGGCGTCTCGTCGAACGCTCGCTGCCACAGCTCTCGAAAGCCGTACGTTCGCGTATTGGTCGAGTCCAAGAAGCGGCGCAGATGGCCATGCTCCAGCACCCATCGGCTGGACAGCGTGTCGAGGTGGGCCCCGGAGGCCGTGATGTTGTAGGTCGGGTACGCGGGTCCCGTTCCCTCGCGCTCCACCTGCACATCCGACATGCGGAGATCGCGAGTGTCCAGCCTGCGGACCTTGTACACGCGCCCCTCGTTCGCTCTGTAGACGAAGGTCAGACGCAGGGTCTGGCTGCGCGTCTCTTCCTCCCCGAGGACTTCCTCGGACCGCCGATTCGTCACGGGCACGAGATCCGTGAGCGCCAGGGCGATGCCGCTCAACACTATGCCGGCGAGCACGATGGGCGCGGTCATCCTGTAGAAGGAGATCCCTCCGGCCTTGATCGCGGTCGTTTCGAATCGACGAGTCATGCTCGAAATCGTGAACACCGAGGCCAGAAGCGCCGCGATCGGAAAGCCGACCAGGGATTGGTACGGGTACTGATAGACGTAGTGGAGCGCGACTTCGGTTCTGGTCGCTCCCTGGGCCAGAAAAGTGTCCAGGTTGTCCACGAGATCGATGACGATGAAGAGCAGCGGAACCCCGAGCACGCAGATGCCGAAGATCCGCAGGAACTGACCGACGACGTACCGGTCGAGGATCTTCAACGTGTCACCTTGGTGGCGCGCCACAGCGCCGCCAGCCCGACGAGCCCGAAGAGCACGTTGGGCGCCCACATGGCCCAGAACGCGGACATGATTCGGTTGTCCGCCAGCTCCTCGCCTCCAACGAGCGATACGTAGTATGCCGCGAAGAAGAACAGGCTCACGGCCACGACCAGCGCGACACCCCCACGGGGGTACCGAACGGCGATCGGGGCTCCGATGAGCACGAACACGATGCAAGCCGCCGGGATCGTGTACTTCTTGTGAATCTCGACCGCGAACTGGTTCACGCGGGCCTGCCCGATCGTGGCCCTGTCCCGATAGGCCTTGAACTGGCTCACCGCATCGTTCGCGTGCGACACCCTTCGCGCGGCCCCCCGGCCCGCCATGGCGGCGGAGTCCTCGAGGGTCAGCGCCGGCAAAACCGCCGCCTCGCTCGTGTCGGACGCGAGGGGCGGCGCCTCCATGCTGTCGGGGATGAGCGCCGCTGTTTCGAGAGATTCCGGCGCCACCTCCCCCATCGTCGCGAGCTGCGCCAGAGCCCTCCCATACTCCCGGCTCTCGCCGAGCGCCCTCGCGATCTGCTCCTTGCCTTCGCGCACCTCCTCCTTCATCTGCCCGATGCTCATCTCGCGATCACTGCGGAAGGCGTTCAAGGTGTCTCGCTCGAGCTCGTTCGCGACTCCGGCCACCCGCATCGTCAGCGTCTCGAACCCCACGCGCTGGAAATCCGACGGCCTGTCGCCGACGCGCTCCTGCAGGACTCCGTGGTGGAGCGTCATGTAGAGATCTTCGCCGTCCTCGCTAATCGCCATCTGACCGCTGTCGGCGTAGATCGTTCGACTCCGGCGGCCATCTCGCTCGTCGTAGATGACCGTGTCGTGCAAGCGGCTGCTGTCGCGGTCGATCTGGCCGGGTTGCACGTAGAGGCGTCCTGGAAGTACCTCGTTGATCGTCTGATCGCGGAGATAGAACGTGGGCTTCTTGCGGCCGATACCGGTCAGCAACACCTGGAGTTGGTGATTCGATTCGGGAAGAATGGTGTTGTTGAACCAGGTCATGGCCCCCGCCAGCAGGGTCGCCGCGACGACCAGCGGCACCAGCAATCGCGAGAGCGGCAGACCACACGCCTTCATGGCGGTGATCTCATGGTCGGCGGCGAGGTGGTTGAATGTGTACAGGACCGCGATCAAGACCGCCATCGGGAGCGTTTGCGCGAGTATGAACGGGATCGAGTAGAGGAAGACTTCCGCGATCACGGACCAGTGGAGACCCTTACCGATCAGGTCCTCGAACCGCTTGCTCACCTGGTCCAGCAGGAGCAGCAGCGTGAGGCCGGTCACGGCGAAGAAAAAGGGCGCCAAATGAAGGCGCAGTAGGTATCGCGTGAGGATGCGCATCGTCCCGACAGTAACCGGGCCGCCCCGTCTTGTCAGCCTGTCACACGATCAGACCACGCTGCCCGGTCTCGCGTGGCCATCGCGGATGTACCAGCGGCAGCCCGACAGGATCCGTCGACCCGGGCCGCCACCGGCAGCATGACTCCCATTCCCGGGTTGAAGGTACCCCCACGCTCCGTGGCCATCGTGCGCTTGAGCGCGATCGGAGACACGATCCACGCGATACCGCTCGTCGCCTCCCTGCACCGAGCCTGGCCCGAGTGCCGCATCACATGGGTCATCCAACCCGGGCCCCACGAGTTGATGCAGGGCAGACCCGATGTGGCCGATTTCGTGCTCTTTCGCCGCGATCTGGGTGCGCGGGCGTTCGCGGACTTTCGGCGACGGGTGAAGGACAGGCGCTTCGACCTCGTGCTGGACGTGCACCCCTATCTGAAAGCCGGGATCGTGACCCGACTGCTCGACGCGCCGATCCGCTTGGGGTATGACCGCGCTCGAGCCCGCGACCTGAGCTGGTTGTTCACCAACCGCCGGATCGATGCACGCCCTCCCGGACACGTACAGGACCAGTACTTCGAGTTTCTCGAGAATCTGGGCGTGCGGGTCGTGGCCGAGTGGGACTTTCATTTCACCGAGGAGGAGCGGGTGGCGCGAGCCGGGTTCTTCTCTGCCTCCGAGCGCCCGGTCCTCGCGATCGTGCTGAGCTCCTCACGAGCCGACAAGGACTGGATCCTCGATCGATACGCCCGGGTAATCGAGGTGGCGGAACGGGATCTCGGCTTCCGGGCGATCGTGGTCGGCGGCGGCTCGGCGCGCGAGCGGAGCGATGCGGCTCGCCTGCGGTCCCTCTGCCGGGCGGCGCCCGGCGTCGAATTGCGTTACGATCTTCGCAGGCTGGCCTGGATCCTCGACGGAAGCTCACTGGTCCTGAGCCCCGACAGCGGGCCTTTGCACCTCGCGGTTGCCCTGGGAACCCCGACCATCGGGCTCTACGGTACGACCGATCCGAAACGGTCGGGTCCGTACCGCCGCTTCGAGGACTTGTTGATAGATCGGTACACCCGCCCTGGCGAGGCGCGGCCGTCGCGGCGGCGCCGACCCGGGAACATGGAACGGATCACCGTGGACGATGTGCTCGAAAAGCTGGATTTGGCGCGGGAGAGATACGTGACCCGAAGCGCGGATCGCACATGCGCGGAGTGACCTCCGGGGACGAAGCGGGACCCCTATCGGGGTCGGCGCCGGACCCCGGCTCGCGCGACGCGCAAGAGGGTGGGCAGACCCGCACCGGCCGTATTCTCTGGGTGGATGACGAGGTCGATCTGCTTCGTCCGCACCTGATGCTCCTGCGCTCGGAGGGGTATCGCGTCGATGCGATCATGAACGGCCAGGATGCCCTCGAGCTGTTGCGTAGCCAGAGCTACGATCTCGTGCTGCTCGACGAACAAATGCCTGGCCTTAGCGGCATCGAGGTGCTCACTCGTCTTCGCCGCGCGTCCCCGCGACTGCCGGTCGTCATGGTCACGAAGAGCGAAGCCTATTCGACGATGCATGAGGCGATCGGGCACCGCGCCGACGACTATATCGTAAAGCCTACGAGCCCTCGGCAGGTGCTCTCCGTCGTCACACGACTTCTCGAGGGACCGGCTCTGCAACACGAGCAGATCGCTCGCGATTTCACGCGCCGGTTCGCGGAGCTCCGCGAGGACCTGGCCACCGCTTCGACCTGGGACGAATGGGCCCGTCTGTATTCCGACATGGTCGAGTGGGACCTCAGACTGGAGGAAGCTGGAGAGACCGGGCTCCGCGAGGCCCTCGACATGCTTCTCGCCGACCTTCGCCGGGGCTTCTGCGATCTGGTCGACGCACGGTACGGCGAGTGGGTCCATGAGGGAGGCGAGGCCGGACCCACGCTCTCGGTCGATGTCCTCCCGCGCTTCTTCAAGCCGCTACTGGTCGAAGATCCGGCTTCGCTGCTCATCGTGATGGACTGTATGCGACTCGATCAGTGGCGCGCGATCATGCCACTACTGAGCGACATGTTCGAGATCGAGGAAGCCCTGTACGCGTCGATCCTCCCTACGGCCACGCCGTTCGCACGCAACGCGATCTTCAGCGGCCTGTTTCCCGATGAGCTGGCCGAGCGTCGCCCGGACTGGTGGACAGGTGGTAACGAGAGCGGCTACAACACGTTCGAGGACGAGTTGTTCAAGGATTTCGTGGCCGAGCTCGCGGGCCACCGCATGCGAACGCACTATGAGAAGATCTTCTCCGCCGACGAGGGCGAGAGCATGCTCGACAGGCTGTCGGGTTACCTGTCCCGACCGTCGGCCACCGCGCTCGTGTT
>JBDHHV010000058.1:0-18594 GCA_039589195.1 Gemmatimonadota bacterium
GGCGCCGTCTGGAAGCTCGCCTGGCCGACCATGCTCCAGAACGTGATCGGCGGACTACAGGGCATCGTAGATCACGTGATGGTCGGTAACTTCGTCGGCTTCACGGGGAACGCGGCCATCGGGGTGTCGTGGCAGATCTTCCTCGTGGTGATGGTGTTTGTCGGGTCGCTGTTCACGGGAATGGGGGTGCTGGTCGCACGCTTCGCCGGAGCGGACGACCCCGAGAAGGTGAATCGAACCGTCCACCAGGCGTTCTTGACAGCGGCCGTGCTGTCGGTAGGAGTCCTGGCCCCGGCGGGATACTTTCTCGCGCCCACCTTGCTCGACGTAGTGAACGCCACACCGGAAGTGCAGGCCGAGGCCCTGCCGTATCTCCGAATTCTTTTCGTGTTCAGCTTTGGCATGATGGTGTTCTTCATGCTGGGCGGAGCGCTCCGATCAGCGGGGGACGCCCGCACGCCGCTGCGGCTGGGGATCATGATGACGGTCCTCAACATCGTGCTGAACGTGGTTCTCATCGCCGGTCTTGGCCCGATCCCGGCCTTCGGCACGACGGGAGCCGCCATGGGGACGGTGATCGCGGGCGGTGTCATGACCCTGTACGCGACGTACGCCCTGTTCTCGGGGCGCTGGGTCATCGCGCTCCACCGCGGGATGAGCTTCCGGCCGGACTGGTCGATCATCCGTGCGCTGTTCCGGTTTGGGCTGCCGGCCGGGGTCCAGGGAGTAGCGATGAACATCGGGGGCGTTCTACTCCTCCGGTTCATCGGATCCCTCCAGCTGAGTGCGGAAGCGCAAGCGGCGTACGCTGTGGGCTATACGGAGCTCTTCTCGCTCATCACGTGGACCTCGGTGGGGCTCATGGGCGCGACCGCCGCGGTGGCCGGCCAGAACCTCGGCGCCGGCAAGCCCGATCGAGCGGTGCATGGAGTGCACGTCGCGTCGCAGATCGGGCTGGCGGTGGCGGCCGTGGTAGGTCTTCTCTTTCTCACGATTCCGCGGGTTCTGCTCGGCGCGTTCGGGATGGAGGATCCCGCAGTGGTCGGCATCGGGGTCCAGCTCCTGGCGTTCCTGAGCGCCTCGGGATTCTTCATCACCGTCGCCCTCGTGTACACGGGAGGGCTCCAGGGCACCGGAGACACTCGTAGCCCTTTATACATCTCGATCGTTTCCCAGGTCGTCGTGCCACTCGGGCTATGCTGGCTCATCCAAGCGACCTGGGGTCTGCGACCCCACCACATCTGGCTGGCGATCCTGCTCGGGCACATGACCCGGTGCGCGCTGAGCGTGGTCCGGTTCCGGCAGGGCCGGTGGCGCGACATCGAAGTGCACATCAAATAAGCGTCAAAGGGGATCTGCAAAGGGTGTAAACGGGGCGATGATGTTGCAAAATAGAGGCTTCCGAGTTACCTGAGTTTGGGGTTTCGTGGGGAACGCACCTTGGGACGGGAGGATCTTACCATGCGGAAAACGCTCAGCGCAGTCGCCACGCTTCTCTTTCTGCTCGCCGCACCGACCACCGTTCTTGGCCAGGGCATCTTCGTCGGTGGTGGAGTAACGATCCCGACGGGCGATTTCGGGGACTTCGCAGATACCGGCTGGATGGCGACGGGCGGGTTCTCGTTCGACGTCGGCGAGGGCGGTCTGTCGGCAGGTCTGGAAGGGTTCTACGGCGAGAATAAGCACGAGACCGAAGGAGAGAAGACCAACCCGTACGGTGCGATGGCCTTCCTCCTCTATCGAGCCGGGAATCCCGAATCGGTGGGCCCGTACTTCTACGGCGGCGCCGGCATCCTGGTCCACAAGTTCAGCTCGGATTCCCGCCCCTCCGATGAAGGCTCGGACACGAACTTCGGATACGAGTTCGGAGCCGGACTCGACTTCCCGTTCGGAGACAGCGTGGGTGCCTGGGTGGAGGGGAGATACATGGGCTCCTCGGACACCACTTTATTCGGCATCATGGCCGGCCTGGGCTTCGGGGTGGGCTAGAACCCGATCCGCCGCGAGGCGAGAGCCGCGCGGCCCCGACGCATCAGCATCCGTAGGTGAGGAGCCCCGGTTTTCGGGGCTCCTCTTCATCGCTCAAGAGACATGCGTGAGCCTGATCCCCGTGCGGCGCGGTACGACCGGGTTGCTCCTCCTCTCGCTGGCTTGCGGTGGACCAGCACACGAGGATCCGCCCGGAGACCTCACGTTCGCCGTGATGGGGGACGCCCCCTACTATTGGTGGGAGGAGCAGCGATACGACCACCTGATCGAGGCGCTCAACGCGGATTCGCTCGATTGGGTGATCCACGTGGGTGACCTTTTCTGGAAGCCCTGTTCGGACGGCAAGCTGCGCGAGCGGCGTGACGTCTTGCAGCGAATCCGGCACCCGGTGGTCTACACGCCCGGCGACAACGAGTGGGCCGACTGCTGGGGACGGCGAGAGGGCGGGTTCGACCCTCTCGACCGCTTGGCCAAGCTGCGCGAGATCTACTTCCCTGAGCCGGGCCGGACCCTGGGTGGCGAGCCGATGCCCGTGGCCTTCCAGGCCTCGGACTCAGCCTGGTCGGAGTTCGTCGAACATCAACGTTGGTCGGCAGGCGGCATCGTGTTCGCGACCATTCACCTGGTCGGAAGCCGGAACGGGTCCGAACCGTTCCCCGGCCGCACGGAGGCCAACGACCGGGAGGTCACACGACGTACCGGGGCGGCGGTGGCGTGGCTTCAGGAGACGTTCGAGCAGGCTCGCTCGACCTCTGCGAAGGCGGTCGTTCTCTACCAGCACGCTGACTTCCTACACGACGACCTGACCGACGAGTACCGCCGAGGCTTCGAGCCGTTCATCCGCACGCTGGAGCAAGAGGTGGCCGGCTTCGAAGGGTCGGTCGTGCTGGCTCACGGGGACAGCCACGAGTTTGTGGTCGACGCGCCGCTGACGGACCGGAGGTCGGCCCGAGTCCTCGAGAACTTCACCCGCCTGCAGGTGATGGGGTCCCCGGACGTCGGTTGGGTCCGTGTCGTCGTGGACACGGCCGCGACGACGTTTACCTACGCACCGCGGCGCATCTCCGGCTGGAAGCTCTGGTAGTAGCACTCTACCCCTCGAAGTCCGCCTCGAGGGGTAGAATCGGCCTTCTGGCCAGATCCCACGCGATCTGATGGAGGCCAACCAGAGGCGCGCGCGCTATCGATTGCGACCGCGGCGGGTGGCGCGGATGGCCGGGAAACGTCTATCCTTGGTGGTCCACGACTCCCGAGCAGCGAATCAAGCCACTGGCAGTGAACTCTCCCGACTTCGACACGATCGACCAGGACGTCCGGTTCTGCCCCGCGGCCGATGGGGTACGGATCGCGTACGCCACGATCGGAGAGGGACCTCCCCTCGTGAAGGCCGCGAATTGGCTCAACCATCTGGAGTTCGACGCGCAAAGCCCTGTGTGGCGTCACTGGCTCCGCGACCTTTCCCGCGATCATCAACTGGTGCGGTACGACGAACGTGGCTGTGGGCTCTCGGACTGGGACGTCCGGTTCTCCTTCGACGCGTGGGTGGCCGATCTCGAGACCGTGGTAGACACGCTGGGTCTCGAGCGCTTTCCGCTGCTCGGGATCTCGCAGGGCGGCTCCGTAGCAATCACATACGCGGTACGTCACCCTGAGCGCGTGAGCCACCTCATCCTGTACGGTGCGTACGGGCAAGGCTGGGCCCATCGGGGTCTCAGCGGAGAGAGCCTCGCGGAATATGAAGCGCACCTGACACTAATGGGCCAGGGGTGGGGTCGTGACAACCCGGCGTACCGGCAGCTGTTCACCTCGCTCTTCATGCCCGGGGCCACGCCCGATCAGGCCCAGTGGTTCAACGAGCTCCAGCGCGTCTCCACCTCCCCCGAGAACGCCGTTCGGTTCTTGCGGGAGTTCGGGAAGATCGACGTCATCGATCTCCTCCCCCGTGTCTCCGTGCCGGCGCTGGTCCTCCATGCCCGCGGAGATGCGCGGGTCCCGTTCGAGATGGGCCGGGAACTGGCGACGGGCATCCCCGACTGCCGATTCGTGTCGCTCGATAGCCCGAACCACCTGATCCTGGAGCACGAGCCTGCGTGGGCCACTTTCCTCAACGAGGTGCGACGGTTCCTGGGGGTCGAGACGACGGACGACCGACGGTCCGCGGGCACGGCGGCCGCGCCTGCCGCCGCTGTGTCCGGTGTAAGCTCGGATCACACGCCCGCCGCGTTCGAGCCCTCCACGGTCGAACCCTCCGCGGGGAAACCGCCAGCGGTCACACCTGGTACATTCGAGTCCCCTACCGGCGAACCCGGCCCATTCGAAGCGGTATCCGACCGCTACGCCATCGAGCGGGAACTGGCTCGCGGTGGGATGGCGACGGTGTACCTCGCTCGGGATCTCAGACACGAGCGCGAGGTGGTGATCAAGGTCTTCGACCCCGATCTCTCCTCAGAGGTGGGCCCGCAGCGCTTCGAGCAAGAGATTCGCGTCACGTCCGGACTGCAGCACCCGCACATCCTCCCCCTCCTCGACTCGGGGAGCATCGGAGACTCGTTGTTCTACGTCATGCCTTTCGTGGCGGGCGCATCGCTGCGGCACCGGCTCCGGCAGGCGGCGCCGCTCCCCGTCACCGAGGCGCTCGGCATCGCTCGAGACGTAGCGGCCGCGCTCGACTATGCGCACCGCAACGGCGTCATCCACCGGGACATCAAGCCCGAGAACATCCTCCTGAGCGACGGGCATGCAATCGTGGCGGATTTCGGGATCGCGCACGTGGCCTCGGGCGCTACGAACCGGCTGACGGACACCGGGGCCGTGATCGGGACGCTCTCGTACATCAGCCCCGAGCAGCTCGGTAGCGACGCGGAGGTGGGTCCCCCTTCGGACGTCTACAGCCTGGCGTGCGTCGTGTACGAGATGCTTTGCGGCGAACCGCCGTTTCGAGGATTACCGCAGCAAGTGATTCAGGGCCACCTCTCCGGTACCCCGCGTGCGCTTCAGGACCATGTGCGCGAGCTGCCCGAACCGGTCGATACCTGCGTGCGGCGTTCGCTCGCCAAGAGCCAGGCCGATCGGCACGGATCCGCGACCGCGCTCGTGCAGGAGCTATTCACCTGCTTCGGGGCGTCCGGGACGCTCCCGCCTGCCACCGAGGGCGCGACTCAGGACGACGGCGCGTCCATGGAACGTGGGAGAGGCAGGGGCTGGTGGCCCTTCCGCTCGTAGTGGAGGACTGATCACGCCATGTCGAAACACATCGCGATCCTGGGAACGGGCAGTATCGGCCGCGCCGTCGCCGAGGGGCTCGTCGCCGCCGGGCAATGCGAGCCCGAGCACCTGCACCTGACCCGCCGCCACGCAGAGCACCTGGAAGACATGGCGGAGCGTGGATTCCAGACGACATCGAGCAACCCCGAGGCCGTGGGGGCGTCCGACATCGTGATCGTGGCCGTCGAGCCGCACCATCTCGACGACCTGCTGATCCAGATCGCGGGCAGCCTCGAGCCCGAGCGGCACACCCTGATCTCGGTCGTCTCGGGCGCCGGGATCGCCGCGATCCGTCGCCTCGTGGGTCCCGACGTGCCGATCGTGCGTGCCATGCCGAACACGGCCATCGCTCTGCGCGAATCGATGACCTGCCTCGCGGGGGAGCCGGAGCACGCTGCGGCCCTTTCGGACGCGGTCGAGCTGTTCGATGCGATGGGCGCCACGCTCATCATTGACGAAGAGCAGATGGTCCCGGCCACCGCGCTGTGCGCCTGCGGCGTCGCGTTCTTCCTGCGCGCCGTCCGGGCGGCGTGTCAGGGCGGGATCGAGATCGGGTTCCACCCGGACGAGGCGCTCCGCATGGCGGCCCAGACGGCGCTCGGATCCGCGGCGCTCGTGCGCGAGCACGGGCGACACCCGGAGCGGGAGATCGACGCCGTGACCACCCCGCGCGGCTGCACGATCGCCGGGTTGAACGAGATGGAGCACCGCGGCTTTTCCTCCGCCCTCATCAAGGGGATCACGACTTCGTCGGAGAAGGCGGAGTCGCTCTACTCCACCGACTGACCTGGTCGCTCACCGAGAACGAGGTGTGGGCCGTGATCAGGATCTCGTAGGTGCCCGGACCGAGCGGGTAGAGCCCGGAAAGGCTTCCGTTGCCCTCGGCGTCCGTCCTGATGAGCCTGCTAAGGGCGACGGTATTCGAGCAATCGCTTCCCAGGAGTAGGGACCGCTACAACTGCACGGCGCGGGTGAGCGCCCCGTCCACGACCAGATTCGCCCCGGTGGTGAAGCTGGAGGCGGGACTCGCCAGGAAGGCAATCGCGCGCGCCACCTCCTCGGGAGTACCCATCCGGCCCATCGGGTTCGAGCCCAGCGCGTGCTTGAAGAGGTCCGGGTTCTCGCGCTCCACGCCGCCCCAGAACCCGTCCTCGATGTAGATCGTCCCGGGCGAGATCACGTTCACGCGAACACCCTCGGGCGCGAGATCTGACGCCAGCCCCTTGGCGTAGCGTATAAGCGCCGCCTTCACCGTGGGATAGGGGCCCTCGAAGCCACCGGCCTCTCGTGCTGCGACGCTCGACACGATCACGATGGCGGCGGCTCCCGATTCCTTCAGGAACGGAAGGGCTGCCTCCACGGTACGCACCGTGTGCATCAGATCCACCTCGAACGCCCGCCGCCACGCCTCCTCGCCCTCGCCCGACCCGAGAGAGCTCACGTTGGCCACGAGGATGTCGAGCCCTCCGAGCGCGCCGGCCGCATCCCGCACCCACGCCTCCAGGGCCGGGCCATCCGCCACATCCAGGGCGCGCCGGAACACCTTCCCCCCCTTCTGCTCGAGGCGCGCGACCGCGGTCTCGAGAGCTTCCGTCTCGCGGGCGCAGATCCCCACATCGCACCCTTCGTCGGCCAGCAACACGGCGGTGTGCCGCCCGATTCCGCGGCTCGCTCCCGTGACGATCGCTTTCTTTCCCGTAAGACCCAGATCCATGCGCCCGCCGACTCCTTCCTATCGGTCGACCTTCAGGTTCAGCTCTTCGTTCCACAGCTCCTTCGTTTCCGTAATCTCGACACCGAGAATGCCGAGCTTCACCTGCGCCAGTCCCTTCAGGTCGATGCCACCGGACTGCTCGGGCGGGCCGGCATGGTTGAGCGCAGGATCGTAAAAGCTGTGGATGTTGGTCTTGTTCACGAACGAGAGGACCGCGGTCCCGCCCGCGATCGACAGCTCCATGAGCGGGAAGTCGATCTGGAGCCCCATGCCGACGGCCAGCGTGCTGGCGCTCACCGTCTCGTCGGTGAGCGAGAAGTCCTTCTGGAACAGCCCGCCCGTCATCGTCACGCCGCCGCTCTGGTAGCTGATCCCGGTCCGCCCGCCGTAGCTGACCTTGAAGCTCGCCTGGCTCGAGCCGTGCGCGTGACGGATCATGCGGTCATCTCCCTGCGGGGGGTCTACGCGCTTGCCGCCAAATCATCGCCCGAGCGACGCACGCTTGGCAATGGGAGCCCTGGCAATGGGACCCCCGGCGATGGGGCTCGCTGCTTCGCTGGGAGACTGGCAGACAGGTTGAGTCTCGGCACTCGCTTTAGTAGCGTGGGGGTGCAGTGCGGTCGAGACTTGGGTGGCAGGAGGGGTAGGGTATGACCGACACCGGCGCTCGCGAGCTGCCTGATGACTCCGCGCCTCTTCGCGAGGCGAATCCGTTCCGTCTCCTTCCCTTTCAGAGCGAGCGGTTCCCGTTCGGGGCATCCATCCTCTGGACTCCGCGAAAGAGCTGGGTCATCGACGAGCGGCTAATGCCGCGACCCGACATCGTCATCGATCAAACGGTGTTCGAGGCGATCGAAAAGCTCCGCTCGGCCCACCCGGCCGGAGAAGCTGCCGGAGTTCTTGTCGGGCACCTGTGCGAGTGCCCCTGGACGCGTCGCCAATGGGTGCACGCGATGATCGCCGGCGGAGCGATGCTCCCGGCGGATATGCGGCACGATCACGACGCGGGCGCGGGGGAGGATGCCAAGCGGGGCCGCATCATCGAAGATGTGGTAGTAGAGGCTCTCCGGATGCCTGACCGGGGGGACGCCCTTCCCGTCGGCTGGTTCCGAACTCGGGAGGGATCCGGCTGCTCGTTGACGAAAGCCGAAGCCGATCTTCATGCGCGCCACTTCACGGAGCCGTGGCAATTCGGCACGCTGATCCTCTCCCCGCCGACGAAGTCGAGCCCTCGCCAGGGTGTGGTCTTCGTTTCAGGTGAGAGCGGCGAGCTGACAGAGCGTCATTGGTCCTTCTACGAGCGTTTCGACGGAATCACGGACCCGGGGGCCCGCCCTCTTCACAGCTGGGTGGCATGGGAGGACTATACCACCGGCCGGCCCACCGTCCCGGCCTTCGCACGGACGCGGGCGCCACGGGCACGTCGCCGCGCCCGGCCCAGCGCTTCGGTTCCCGGGCGGTGGCCCCGCCGTCCAGCCCGTCGACGCGGAGCCACCGTCCTGGCGGCGTCCGCCGTTCTCGCGACCACGATCTGGCAGGTCTTCAGCGGCAGTCCGTCGGCTTCGGCTGATCTCGCCCCGCCTGTCTCGGTCGATGTGCCCGGCCAGTACGCCTCACCGACTCTTGCGGTGGCCCACGAGGCTTTCGAGAAGTTCAGACAGGCGTCGCTAGGCTATTTCGATGTGTCCGGAGCGTTTCTCACACAGGAGGTCGGCTGCGCGCGCCTCGTGGTGGCCTATCGATCCGCAAACGATGCCTTCAACGCACTTGCCTCCGCGCTTCGAGATGATACGAAGCCGGAGACAAGCCCTGTCGACGGAATGGTGGCTGAGACAATCCGGGAGATCGAGGCCAGCTTCGTCCGCTCCGGTTGCGGGACGCCGTAGACCTCGAAGCACACGAGCTTCGTTCAGTAGTCGATGCCGGCCGTGCAGGTGTACTCGTCCCCGAATCTCTCCCGGTAGGCCTGGGCGATGCCGTCCGTCTTGCAGCCGGGGGATCAAGGAGCATCGCGTTGAGCGGCGGCGGCGCGAGTCATAAAGCTCGGATTCGAAGGCCCCGACGGGAGAACGCCGTGTGAGCCATAGAACCTCCGTTACGTGCGCCCGGATCAGCGCCATCTACTTGCTGGGCGGCCTGGCCCTGGGGTTGGGCCTCGCGCTGCCTGTGAACGCCGTCCCGATCCATGCCCCGCAGACCATCAAGACCGTGCTTTCGGGGGTGGTCATGCTCACCGCCTTGACGTTTGCCGGGGTCGGGTGGGGCCGCGCGCTCGGGCGACGTTACGGGTGGACCGATTCTCGAAAGGCCGGCCGAGCTGCTGGATTCGCGTTCGGGCCGACGCTTCTCGTCGTCGCGATCCTGCTCGCGCTACTGGAGCCGCTGGTTTTGGAAGCGGCGGGCTTTCCGATCCACGTAGTCTTCACGCTGATGTTCGTCCCGGCGGCTTTCCTGGTGGCCGCCGTGTCCACGGGCGCCGTTGTGGCGACCGTGGCTGATCGGCGGCACGCCCTCCGGGCAGCGGTTCAAACAGGAGCGGGGGCCGCCGCGGGTTTCCTGATCGCCAACGTGCTGATGGACCTGATGGGGTGGCGGGTGGGTGCGCCCGGCGCCGCCGAACGGGCGACGATGTTGACCGTCAGCCTGGTCGGCACCCTCGCCGCGGCGCTCGTCGGTGGCGCGGTCTTGGGCGTGGCGCTCGACCGGGTGGGTCGGCAAGCGGAGGCGGGAAACAGCGATCGATGACCGCTCCGCGACCCTGCAGGGACCGCACCACGGTGGGCCACGGTGGGCAACGGCACAATTGGTGTCACACGATCCTCGAGCCGGCCGGGGATCACAAGTGTCCGCACCACGATGATCCGCGCGCGCGTAGCGGCCGCCACGTTCGCACCGCTCGAACTCGTGAGCTCGACCCGCATGCCGGACTGGCCCCGTCGGACTGGAAGCGGAAGTACTGCGCCGTCGACGCGCCGAGATTGAAGGTCAAGGTGGCACGGCGACGTGCACGGAGCGCGAAAGCCACCGCAGGACAGGGGCTGCGCGAGAACGGGTGGGTCGCGTCGCCATCCTCCAGTTGCCATCTTGATTGCTTGATGACGGAAATTGACGCCAGTGTCACGGTGGCCCTCGCTGATCGGTACCGAGTCGAGCGACAGCTCGGCGCCGGCGGCATGGCGACCGTGTACCTCGCCGAAGACCTCAAGCACAAGCGCCGGGTCGCCGTAAAGGTCTTGCGACCCGAGCTGGCGGCCGTCGTCGGCGCCGGACGATTCCTGCAGGAGATCGCCACCACCGCGAGCCTCCAGCACCCTCACATCCTGCCCCTGTACGACTCGGGTGAGGCGGATTCGTTCCTCTACTACGTGATGCCGTACGTGGGCGGTGAGACGCTTCGCGAGAGACTGGATCGCGAGACGCAGCTCCCGATCGAAGAGGCGGTGAAGATCGCGACCGAAGTGGCGGATGCGCTCGACTACGCGCACCGCAGCGGGGTGATCCACCGCGACATCAAGCCCGGGAACATCCTCCTCCAAGACGGCCGACCGCTGGTGGCCGATTTCGGGATCGCGCTCGCGGTGAGCGCGGCCGCGGTTGGTCGCATGACGGAGACGGGACTGAGTCTCGGCACGCCGCACTACATGTCGCCCGAGCAGGCCTCGGGGCAGAAGGAGATCGGTCCCAGATCGGACGTATACTCGTTGGGCTCCGTGCTCTTCGAGATGCTTGCCGGCGTTCCTCCCCATCAGGGTGGCTCGGCCCTTCAGGTCTTCAGCAAGATCGTGACGGAGGAGGCGCTCCCGGTCACGAAGTCCCGGAAGTCCGTCCCAGGGAATGTGGCCGCGGCCGTCGCGAAGGCGCTGGAGAAGCTCCCGGCCGATCGGTTCGACAGTGCCAGCGCGTTCAGAGATGCGCTCACCGATCCGCATTTCACCACCGGGGCGCACAGCTATCGCGGCCCGCTCCGGCAGGCTACCCGCGTTTGGGAACTCGACAGCCGGGCGTGGATCGGGGCGCTCGTTCTCGTGGCTCTCGCAGTCGGCACCCTCGGGGGCAGGCTCTGGAGCGATCGGACCGAGGTCTCCCGGTCCCCCGTCTTCGAGCAACGGCTCACGGAGATGGCCGGCATGGAGGAGACGCCGGCGATCTCGCCCACCGGCGAATACGTGGCCTTCATCGCCTCGGCGGAGGGTAGGAGGCAGGTGTTCCTGCGACTCGTCGGGGGTGGGGCGCCGGACCAGATCACCGACGCGGAAGCCGATCACTCGTTTCCGCGCTGGGCCGACAACAACACACTCATCTACTTCCGCCACCCCGAAGAGGAGGGAGATCCGGGATCCCTCTGGGAGACGCTCATCCTGAGCTCGACGCCTCCGCGGCCGCTCGGACCGGCCGAGGGCGAGGCAGACGTCAGTCACTCCGCACAGAGGATCGCCACGTTTCGGACGGATCCCGGGGGACCGGCGCTGATCCTCAGCGAGCGCGGTGTCAACGGGACCGAGACCGTGATCCCGTTACCGGGAGGCGAATACGGCGCCCCGCGATGGTCTCCCGATGACCGGTACGTCGCGTTTCAGGTCCGTCTCAGCCTCAATGAATCCGCGATCCAGACCATCGATGTCGCTACCGGAGGAGACCCGGAAACGGTCCTCCTCGCCGGTCAGATTCGAGGCATCGCGTGGTTGCCGGACGGCTCGGGGCTCGTGTATTCCTCGTCCGAGGGCAGCACGCTGGCGTACCCGCCCGTCTTCAGTCTTCGGACGGTGAGCACCGACGGCAGTCTCCGCGATACGCCGCTTCCGCCGGGGGACGCCGGATACGCTTCCTACGTCGAGCCCGACGTCACCTCCGCCGGCGGACTGGTGGCGAGCCGCGTTCGGCTGGAATCCGACGTCTACAGATTCCCGGTTGACGGATCCCCGCTGGAGAACGTGAGGGATGCGATGCGTGTCACGCGGCAGACTGGACAAGTACAGACGCCTTCCGCGAGTCCCGACGGTGAAGAGGTCGCCTACCTCTCCGACAGCGGCGGGCACGCAAACGTCTGGGTCGCCCGTGTGGACGGGACCCGACCCCCGCGCCAGATCACTCACGAACGGGATCCTTCCACGGTCATCGGGATCACGGTGTGGTCTCCGAGGGGGGACCTGCTGGTCTATTACAGGCAGCGCATCGGAGGCAACTCCGAGGAGTGGCTGGTCCGCCCGGATGGGACCGGGGAGCGGTTGCTCGTCGAGGGCACGGTGGGAGCTGCGAGCTGGTCACACGATGGAGAGTGGGTTTACTACATGAGTGGCGGGAACCTGGGCGCGGCAGAGTCATGCACACACAAGATTGCCGTCGACGGCGGAGAACCGATTCCCGTGCGGTGCGGGGCGAACGGTCTCTTGGTCAGCTCGGACGGAACGACGGCCTACTTTAACCCGGCGAACGCCCGGCAGGGCGAGGTCTGGAGCGCGACTCCGGTCGACACCGGCACGCCCCGGCCACTCGTGGTGGATCTCCAGTCCCGGATCCCCCTCTGGCCCCACCATTATGCCCTTTCGCCGGACGACCGCTGGCTGGCCGCGCCGCTGAGAGATCGCGGGACCACCAACCTGTGGCTGATCTCCACCGCGGACGGCTCGCTACACCCGGTCACGGACTTCCAGGGGCGCTCCACGACGATCGGGCGCGCGGTCTCATGGACGAGCGACGGCAAGTACCTCTTCGCGGCTCTCCTGGAGACCGACGCCGATATCGTGCTGCTGAACGGGGTGATCCGATAGATCCGCGGATTCATCGCGCCCGGCGCGCCCCGAGCGATCGCGTTGCGAGAACCCCGAGCCCTCGCCGATCTTGTGGAACGGCCGGGGCGCACGTCCGGAAACGTGAAAGCCCCCGACTCGCGGGGGCTTTCATGTAAGCGGGCGACCGGGGTCGAACCGGCGACCTTCAGCTTGGAAGGCTGACGCTCTGCCAACTGAGCTACGCCCGCGGGTGGGGCGCCAATCTGGCGCCCGGCGTGGGGCCCGGGCAAGCTTTCCGCGGTCCACGTCCGCCACCTCGAACGGGTCTAGTGACCGTAGGCGTCACGCATTGCAGCCATCAGGCGCTCGGGATCCCCTACATCCACGAAGGGTTCCTCCGAAACGCTAACCCCATCGATGACGATCCCGTCCTCGAGCGCGGTCCGCAGCGCGTCACCAAACACCAGTTCCCGCGGGGATTCATCGCCGGATTCGGACGCCCGAGCGGCAGCCCGATCCCAGGCCGCGACCGCCTCGTGCAGGTAGTGGCCGAAATCCGGGCCCCAAACGGCCAGGGTCCAGGTCGGGCGCTCGTCGTTCTCGGCAGGCTCCGGATCGATGGCCGTGACTCGACCGTCCTCACCCACGGCCACACGCTCGGTACGGTAGTCCGGCGACGGGGGGAACAGGCCCAGCACGATGTCCGCCTCCGATTCATGCCACCGGTCCAGCAACGCACGAAACGGGTCCTGGATCCGCAGGAGGACATCCGGAAACCCGAGCGCGACGATCGAGCCGGCGGTGAACGGATACGCCGCGTCCACGGAGTGCGCAGGGCTCGGGGAATCCTCCAGCACGAGATAGGAGAGCGCCACGCCCACGGCCTCGCCCTGCCTCAGGTGCGCCGGCACATCCCACTTGCCGCTTCGGATCGGAACGTACGCCCGCTCGACCCCGGCGCGGGCCAGCGCGCGCAACACGCCGTAGCACACGGGCTCGGGCTCGACGTCGGTCCGCTCCCCCGGAGAGTGGGTTACCTCCGCCGCGGGGTGAGTCCCCTCCCCCTCGGAGCGCCCGGGCGGGCCTAGGAGGGGGAGAAGCTCCTTGCTACACGGCAGCCACCCGAGGCGCTCGGCGCGGCCCGCCGCGGGGACGACGCCGACGACCGGCGGGCCGGAAGTGTCTTCCACGAGGCTGCCCGGCGTCGCTACCGACGCGAGGACCAATCCCGCCGAGCCGGTTGGCACTCGGGCCAAGTCCTTGGTTCGCCGTTGAACGGGCTCACGCCCAGCTCGGCGCGCCGGGTCCTGGGCGTGCGAGCTTCGTCCTCCGACGCCTGGTAGACCAGCATCGCCGCGAGCGTCGCGTTATTGCGGACCTCGTCGAAGCTGATCTTGTCGTACGTGTCGCGGTTCGTGTGCCATGTATAGGCGAAGTAGTTCCAACTCAACGAGCCGAGGCTGAAGCCGGGCGCGCCCGCGCAGATGAACGAGGCGTGGTCGCTACCACCGCCGGACGGGGCGCCGGGGAAGCTGAAGTCGATGTGTTGGGTGATGTCCTGTGGGACCTGCGCGAGCCAGCGGGCTAGATGCCCGGCGGCGTCCGTGAGCCCCTGGCTCGACATCCTCACCACCCGCCCGGTGCCGTTGTCCTGGTTGAACAGCGCCTGGAGCCCGTCCACGACATCGGGGTTGTCGGCGGCGAAGCCGCGCGAGCCGATGAGCCCCTGCTCCTCCCCCGACCAGTGGCCGACGAGGATGGTCCGCTTGGGATTCGGGTAGGCCTTCTTCAGGATCCGCATGGCTTCGAGCATCGTGATGGTGCCCGTGCCGTTGTCGGTGGCGCCGGACGACCCATCCCAGGAGTCGAAGTGCGCGGACATCATCACGTACTCGTCCGGAAGCTCCGAGCCCGGGATGCGACCGATCACGTTGAACACCGGCCCCTCGCCCAGGAACTCGCCCTCGGCGAATACTTCCACCACCGGACTCTGCCCGTTCTCCGCCAGTCGGGCCAGAAGCCCGTAGTCCTCGCAGCCCACACCCACGGTCGGAATGTTCCGGGTTCCCGCGTCGAACACGCGGTGCACTCCCCAGCCGCTCGACCAAATCGACGTGAGCACACCGATCGCGCCGGCCTCTTCGAGCCGCCGGGCGATGGCCCGCTCGCGCCCCCTGCCCTGCAACTCCGGAGCGGCGGCCTCCATGCGAGCGCTCCATGCCTGCTGCGCCGCCTCCCGCGACTCGCGCATCCGCTCCACCGTCTCGTCCGTGGCCCACTCCTCCCAATCGGAGTTGGGGCGGCAGGTGGGCTGCGGGAAGGAGACCAGCACCAGCTTCCCGCTCGCGGTCGGGAGCCACGCGTCGAACGCGCCTGGATCCGTCACATCCGGGATCGTGACGACCTCGCCATGGACGGGACCTCCGGCTGTGCCGGGGCTCCACGCGAGGAGCATGGCCTCCAGGCTCCGCACGCGCGGCTCGAGGAGGTCGACGTGCGTCCGCCCCCGTTGCCACCGCATCCAGGTGCCGTACTGCTCCTGCGCGGCCTCGATGCCCCAACCCGCGTAGGTGCGGATCAGCCACTCCTGACCCGCTTCCATCCCCGGGGTGCCGGTGAGCCGCGGACCGATCGAGTCCAACAGCGCCTGCGCGAGCCGTGCCGTTTGAGAGTTCTCGATCCCTTCCTCCCACATCGCACGGATCACGGGATCGTCGGTTGTGAACGTCTGAGCCTGTACCGAACCGGCCAGGACGAGACCTGTCAGGGCGAACAGGGCCGACCATGAGTGTTTCATCGTATCACCTCGATCGTGCTGGTTGAGTCATGTGTCGTGTCAGGGTGATGGATGGGAAGTCCAGCGGCAAGACGCGGGCTGATCGGCCCGGACCACACCCTACGAGGCCCACTCGCCCCGTGTGTCCGCCCGCTCGATCGGGTGGGCTTTGACCGATTCGCCGGGAGAGTTGGAGCAGTGTCGCCAGAGCGCGACGAGCGACGCCAGGTACAGCGTCGCCGCCAGCGGCACCATCCCCCGGATGCCGAGCGCCATCGTCGAGTATTCCAGCCAGCCCCCGACGGCAGACCCGAGTATGTTCGCGCCAAGTGCGGCGCCGGCGACCGCGGACGTTTCGAACGAGCGAGCAAAGACGAGCCCCGCGAAATAGACCGGTGACAGCGCCAGGAGTCCGTACCCATAACGGATCGCGGTCGCCTCGCCCAGAACGGCGTGCGGCTCCATCAGGAAGCTGACGACGGCCGCCGCGCCCAGCCCGCTGTACGCCACCCAGTACGGGACGCGCCGGACTACTGCCACGGTGAGATTTGCGAGAACGATGAGCGAGAGAACGGTCGCGATAGCCACGGCGGACACGATCCAGGTCGTGCCAAAGAGGAGCGCGAGCCGGTTGATCGCGTAGACCTCCATCAGGAGGAAGGCGGCGCCCAGAAAGAACATGTGCGCGTGGTAGGGCGTCGCGCGGGTCAAGGGGACGCCGCCCCGTCTCAGTACGACGGTCGAGACGATCGCCAGCAGGGACACGACGAACAGGTAGGCAAACGGGATCCCGCGGTCCTCGAGATAGAGGAACGGCCAGTCGTCCGTCGGGAGCGCCACGGGTGAAGCTTCGGGTGACCTGAGCGCCGACCCCGAGGCCGTCTCGATCGCGGTCGCTGTCCTCGAATTCGCTGTGGGCATGACGCAGCGGTAGCTCACCCAGACGTGAAACACCTGCTCCGTCACCACCCCACCGCATGCGGCTGCGACCAGCCGCCGGAGTCTCTCGCCGAACCAGGGCTTGAAGACCGCCGCCGTAACGATCAACGAACCACCGGTCTCGAGCAGACCCGCAGCCGACGCGAAGCTCTCCAACGTGAACACGAAGTTGTCGAGCCTGACGCTCGACATGCCCAGCTGGGTGTGCGAATCGAGCAGGCCGAATACGACCGCGTCGTAGCTGGCCGGCTCAACGAGCCGAAAAGCGCGTCGGGCGTCCTCGACGATCACGTTGACCCGCGGATCGCCGTACGGGTCCTCGGGATGGTGCTGACGACCCATTTCAAGGATCGCGGGGTCGATCTCGACCGCATCAACGTGACCCGCCCCGGCTCGGAGCGCGGCGGCCACGTCGTTTCCAGTCCCCGTGCCCACGATCAGCACCCGGTCGAGCTTCGACAGCCCCTCGAACGACGCGTCGTAGTGCGGATAGGGGATAAAGCCGTATCGCTCGATCGACTCCGGGCGAAGATCGATCGCAAGCTGGTAGAAGACGTCCGACACCTGAACGAGATAGCCATCGGCGACGGTCCCATCGGGGCCGGGTATCGACGTCTCGTAACCGACGAGCTTCTGATATGGCGACCACCGCGTGTCGCCGACGGACGGTACGGTGAGCAAGGTGACGATCACGGCCAGGCTCACAACGGCCACGATCTCGCGCCGCCCCCGGATCCACCACAGCAACGGCACGAGCCCGAAGGTGAACCAGACCCAGGGCGGTGTCTGCAGGAAGCTCAGCGCCGTGAACGACAGAATCCCGACGAGACTCCCGAGGATGTTTATCGTGTAGCCAGTCAGGCGCGGAATTCCCTTGAACGCCTCTGCGAGGATTCTCCCCAGGCGCGCGAAGAGTAGCATGATCGAGACGAGCATCAGCGTGCAGAACGCGCCGATGAGGACCTGCCCGGCCGCGCGCGCGAGGGTTCCGACCTCTCGTATCCCGATGTCTCCGAGGACGAGCTCCGAGCTCGCCACGAGGGTGAGCTTGCTCAGCGAGCTGTCGATGATCGGGGCACCGCCTCCGAGAAGACCGATCAGCGGGACGAGCCACAGCAAGAACAAAGGCGCCTGGCGAGAGGAGCCGTTCCCCTGCCACAGACCGAGCCCCAGTCCGAGGAAGCTGGCGATCAAAGGTATGTTCTTGAAGAAGGCGAAGATCCGGATCTGCGAGCCTACGTACCGGATCAACAGGATCTCTATGAAGAGGACCGCGAAACTGGCGAGAAAGAGTGTGGCGTAAGGCCGCAGGACCGACTCGTCAGACGGGTGCCCAATTGATGCATCGCCGCGACGGTGGTTGGCCGCCTCGCGAATCGTCCCTCCGAGCACCCGGGGAACGATGAGAGCTGTCATGATCAGAGCCAGTCCGACGCCCACGGACTGCACCAGGCCGGCCCCCTCGACCTCGGACGTCGCGGATTGCCGCCACAAGACCCACAGAGAAGACGAGGTCAGCCCGACGCCGAGCCAACCCGTAATCCTCTGCCATTGTGGCAACGATGTGTACACCGAACCTCCAGGATCCTCGCCAACCAGCCGCCGGGGGGCGGAAACAAGGGCGGAGCCAATGCAAGAGCGTGGCCCCGTGTCGTGAGGTTGGCCAGGACACTGATTGGCCGCCCGGCGCCGTCAGCCGGTTAGCGGATCAGCGCATCGGCCAGCGAAGAGTCCAGCCCGGCGCTGCGGTAGTAATCTCGAGTCAGCTCGAGAATCGAGAACCCGTCCTCGTACATCAGAAACCCGTCTTCCTCGTCTACGAACACGAGCGCGCCGGCCACCACGAACAGAATGATGGCCGGTTCGCCGGCGTCCTCCGGTACGACCAGCGTATGGGCCTCGCCCGCGGGCTCGTAGATGAACGAACCGGGGCCCGCGACCCAGTCGTGCTCCAGGTACCGCCAGCTCCCCTGCAGGGTGTAGCCGTGCACCGTGCTTACGTGGTAGTGCTTCGGGATTACGGTACCCGGCAGAGCCTTCAATACGGCCGTGAAACCCCCGGTCGTCAGATTGAAGTGACACGGTTGGAACCAGGCTGTCTCACCGTAGGGCACCCAGCGCTGATCATCGTCGAAGTCGAGGTCGGCGATGAAGTGGTCGCGCCGTCGGCTGGTCGCCTCGAG